>JAHWKC010000032.1 GCA_019348095.1 Pseudomonadota bacterium
GAGCAGGAAATGGGCGCGGCGGTACAGGGCCAGGTGTTCGGCCAGGTCCGCGCGCTGACCGTCTCGGCGCTGATGCTGGGCATCATCGGGGTGATCCCGGGCATGCCCAACCTGCCGTTCCTGCTGCTGGCCGCGGTGCTCGGCTATGCCGCCTGGCGGCTCCACAAACGCAATGCGATCGCGGCCGACGAGGCCACCGCCGAGGCCGCCGCCGGGGCCAGCGGCAGCGCGCCCTCGCCCAACGCCGAGCTGAGTTGGGACGAGGTGCGCCCGGTCGAACCACTCGGGCTGGAAGTCGGCTACCGGCTGATCCCGCTGGTCGACAAATCACAGGGCGGCGAGCTGCTGGCGCGGCTCAAGGGTGTGCGCCGCAAGCTGACCCAGGACCTGGGCTTCCTGATCCCCGCGGTGCACGTGCGCGACAACCTCGAGCTGGCCCCCGGCCAATACCGCGTGCTGGTGCACGGCGTGCCGATCGCCTCGGGCGAGCTGCACCCGGACCGCGAACTCGCGCTTGATCCCGGCCGCGTGTTCGGACCGCTGGACGGACTGCCGGGCAAGGACCCGGCGTTCGGGCTGGACGCGGTGTGGATCCAGCCCAGCCAGCGCGCGCATGCCGAGTCGCTCGGCTACACCGTGGTCGATGCGGCCACCGTGGTCGCCACCCACCTGTCGCACCTGGTGCGTGAGCGTGCCTCCGAGCTGCTCGGCCACGATGAAGTGCAGCAGCTGCTGGCCAGTGTCGGGAAATCCGCACCCAAGCTCGTCGAGGATTTGACACCCAAGCTGCTGCCGCTGTCGGTGGTGGTGCGGGTACTGCAGTCGCTGCTGGTCGAGCGCGTGCCGGTACGGCAGATGCGCCAGATAGTGGAAGCGCTGCTGGAACACGGCGCCAGCACCCAGGACCCCGCGACGCTCACCGCGGCGGTGCGCACCGCGCTGGGCCGGTTCATCGTGCAGGAACTCAACGGCCTCAATGCCGAGCTGCCGGTCTACACCCTGGCGCCGGCGCTGGAACGGGTATTGCAGGACTCGGTCAGCGGCTCAGGCGCCGCGATGGAGCCCGGATTGGCCGAGCGATTGCACCAGAACCTCAGCGAGTGCGTCACCCGCCAGGAAGGCCGCGGCGAACCCGCGGTGCTGCTGGTCCCCGCCGGGATCCGCGCCACGATCGCGCGCCTCGTGCGCCACAGCGTACCGGCCCTGTCGGTACTGGCCTACGGCGAGGTGCCGGAGGACAAGCGGCTGCGGCTGGTGGGGTCGGTGGGTTGAAAGCCGGGACCGGGGACCCGGGAAAACTTTTAGGAGCAAAAGCGAGATGCAACAGATTCACGAAAACCGGTTTTCGCCCGCGCCGAAACCGACACCGACAAACCCCGCTTTCCCGGGTCCCCGGTCCCGGGTCCCCAGTCCCGGCTCCGAAGGAGCAACCCCATGAGAATCAAACGCTTCACCGCCCCCGACATGCGCACCGGCCTGCGCATGGTGCGCGACGAGCAGGGCGCCGATGCGGTGATCCTGTCGAATCGCCCGGTCGAGGGCGGGGTCGAGATCGTCGCCGCCACCGACTACGACGAAGCCCTGGTGCAGCAGGCGCTGCGTGCCGCCGCGCCGCGACTGGAGCCGCTGAAACCCAAGGTGCTGGACGCGATGCCGGCGCCGGCGAGCCCGCCCCCCACGCTGGAGACGAACGCCGAACCTGCGCTGGCCGCCGCCCCGCTGGCTTCTGCCAAACCGGCTCCTGCCCAGCCGGCTGCCGCCAAGCCGGCTGCCGCCACGCCCGCCGCCGCGCCACCGCCGGTGCGCGAGACGCTGGCGACCCGCGCCCGTGCGGTATTCCGCATCGGCGGGGAGCCGAGCGCGCCCGCGCCTACCGCCGACCGCGCCCCGACCCTGGCCGAGCTGACCGCCGCCCCGGCCGCGCCGCAGCCCGCCACCACGCCGTCCGCCGCCAGCCAGCCGCACTCCACCGCCCGCTTCGACGAAATGATGGCGGCGCTGGCTCCGGCGCCAACGCCGGCGCCGGTGATGCCGACTGCAGTCGCCGCCGACAACGCGCAGGCAGCGCCGAGCGCCCCGGCGGCTTCCATCACCGCGCCGGCATTGTCCGCAGAGGCCGAGGCCGCCGCACTCGCCAAGGAAGCCCGGCTGGCCGAGGTCGCCGGAGACCGCCCCCGCGCCCGCCGGTGGCTGCGCCGTCCGCGAAGAACATGATCGAGCCCTGCCCGCGTGTCGGCTGCACCTCACGCGCACCGATGAAGACGATGCCCACTGACTCCGGCACTTCGCCGCTGTGGCCGCCGGGGGCCTCCCAGCGCCGGGTCTGCGGGTCGATCACGAACTGCTGCGGCTCGCCGGTGGCCAGCGCCTGGGTGCGGGTGTAGCGCAGCTGGGATGCGATTTCCTTGGCGCTGGCACGCAGCTGCATGCCGGCAAAACCGCCTCCGAACGCGGCCGCCGCGATCGCGCTGGCCGCGGCGATCAGCATCACCACCAGCAGCATTTCGATCAGTGACACGCCGCGGACAGTGTTCGGCAGCCGTGAACCCACGGTCAGCGCGCTGCGGGTCGGCGCGCCGCCGCGTGGCGGCCGAACGCTGTGGACGCGGCATCCCATCTGGGCTCACTCGTAGCGAATGTCGGCGTCGATACTGGTGCCGCCGACTTGGCCGTCCTTGCCCAGGATGATCAGGTCGAATGCGCCGGTCTCGCCGGGGGCGCGGTACTCGATCGGGTTGCCCCACGGGTCCTGCAGCTCGCTGGCGCGGGCGTATGGGCCCAGCCAGCCGGGCGCATCACCGGGATCGGTCACCAACTGGTCGAGCGAGTCCGGCACCCGGCCGGTGTCCATCTGGAACGACTCGACCTTCTGCGCCAGCGTCATCACCTGCGATTTGGCCAGGTTGGCCTTGGCGCGGTCCGCGCCGCCGAGCACACGCGTGCCGACGAACGTCAGCACCGCGCCGATCAGCACGATCACGATGATGATCTCGATCAGGCTCATGCCGGCCTGGCGCGCGGCGGAGGGGGAACGGGTCAGTGATCGGTTTTTCATTGCGGTGGATTCCTGTGAGTCGCTCGTTGTGCCGGCTGCAAGTCGCTCGCTGCGCGAGCTGCAAGTCGGCGGCTTTGCCGCCTGCACGCAGCCAGCAAGGAGTCGCCCCGCTGTTGTTTTCCCTACAAGCCGCGCAGCGGCGGCTTCCCCCTCACAGCGGCGCCGCCGCGACTGCTTTTTCCTAATGGACCAGCTCGGGCTCGTCCTCGAACATCTGGGTTTCCATCCACGCGTAGGCCGCTTCGGAGCCGGGCTGGTTGAACAGCACCATCAGCACGACCCACTTGAGATCGTCCAGGTCGAGGTCGTCCTGGTCCAGCGCCATCGCGCGGTCGAGCACCAGCTCGCGCTGGCCGGCATCGAGCACGCCGTGCTGCTCCAGGAACAGCAGGAAGCCGCGGCAGTCGACGTCGAGTTTTTCCAGCTCGGGGCCGGCATAGACCCGGACCGGGCCGTCGGCGCGGCGCGGGGTCGCGCTGGGCCGCTGCAGGGCCAGCGCGTCGAGCCACTCGAAGGCCTTGTTGATTTCCGCCGGGCTGAAGCCGGCCTGGCCGAGCTCCTCGAACAGCGGACCGCTCTGCAGCGAGTCGCGATCGCGGACCAGGTCCGCATCGTCGGTGAAATAGTGCTCAAACAGGTACAACAGGACGTCCAGGATGCTCTCTTTCATTTCCCTCGGCCTGCGCCGTCGCGGCGCGGTGAGTTCAGGAGTGGCTACGGGCCGCCGGGTGCGTATCGGTCACCTCAGCGGCTGCGGGTGTAGCGGCCGTGTTGCGCCGCCACGCGACCTTCGAGCTCCATGAGAAGCAGCATGGAGGACACCTGCGCGGTCGTCAATCGGCTGCGCTGGACCAGTTCATCCATACCGGTTGGGTCGAACCCCAGCGCGTTCCACAAGCGCTGGTAGTCGGCGGCGTCTCGTGTCGTTCCGAGACGCTGCGCTTGCGCGGCCCGCTCCGGGGCCATGCGGGCCGGAGCGTCGTGCTCGCCGTCCCCAGCAATGGGGGCGGCCAGGCGGCGACGCAAGGCGCCGGCCAGCGCCTCGGCGACCGGCGCCAGGGCTTCGATCACCTGCGGCGCGTTCTCGACCAGCGTGGCGCCGTCGCGGATCAGCCGATGGCAGCCGCGGGCGAGCGGATTGTGGATCGAACCGGGCAGCGCGAACACCTCGCGTCCGGCCTCGGCCGCCAGCCGCGCGGTGATCAACGCGCCGGAGCGCTCTGCCGCCTCGATCACCAGCGTGCCCAGCGCAAGCCCGGCGAGGATGCGGTTGCGGCTGGGGAAGTGCTCCTTGCGCGGGCCGGTGCCGGGCAGGTGCTCGCTGACCAGCGCGCCGGCGGCGGCGATGCGCGCGTGCAGTTCGCGGTTGCCGCGTGGGTAGGCAATGTCGGGACCGGTGCCGAGCACCGCCACGGTATGCCCACCGGCCGCCAGCGTCGCGGCGTGGGCTGCGGTGTCGATGCCGGCGGCGAGCCCGCTGGCCACCGCCAGCCCCGAGTTCACCAGGGCCCGGGCGAACGCGGCGGCGTTGTCGCGCCCGCCCGGAGTCGGCGCACGGCTGCCGACCACCGCGACCGCCGGGTGCCACAACAGCGCCGGATCGCCGGCGACAAACAACGCCAGCGGCGGTGCCGGGCTGCGCCGCAGCAGCGGCGGATAGTCCGGGTCGTGCCAGCCGATCAGGTGGTGGCGCGGTGCCTGCAGCCAGTCGCGCGCGTGCCGCAGCGTGTCGGGCGCGGGGCCGCGCAGGGCGCCGAGCTGTGCGCGGCTCAGGCCGCAGTCGCGGCACGCGGCGGCGTCGGCGATCGCCGCCCGTGGGTCCGGGATGTGTTCGAGCAGGCGTCGGCGCGGCGCGGCCGGTCCGCCGCAGGCCACCAGCCGGAGCAGTGCGAGCCGGGCCTCGGCCGGGTCGGCGTCGGGAGTGTGATCGGGCATCGCTGCAGCGTGCCGCGCAAACGGCAACGGCGCCCTCGGGCGCCGTTGTGTGCAGGGGTAGGAGAAATCCGGTTACGGGGTCGCCCGTTTCCGATCCCCTATTTTCCATTCCCCACTCGTCGATTCAGTACGGCGCGTCCGGATGCTTGAGCTCGTGACCGACCCTGACCGGGCGGATGCCTTCCATGACCAGCGCATAGCTGACCGTGTCGAAGGTGCGGAACACCATCAGGTGACCGGCGAACTCGTCGGGCAGGCGCACGCGCGATGCGTCACCGACGGTGTATCCGCTGCGCTCGGTGCCGACCTCGACCCGGTCGACCACGTTGCTGCCCACACGCCAGCTGGAAAACACCGTGCCGTTGTCGACGCCGTCGCGCGCGCCGACCGACAGCGCAACCACGTCACGCGGGCCGCCGTAGCTCATGCCATCGGTCACCGCCAGCACCTGGGCGCGGCCGTATTCGAAGGTCTGCTTCGGCGGATGCGGGAAGAACCGCAGGTCGTAGGGTTGCGCCTCGACCGGTACCAGCCGGTCGCCGACCCGGACCTCGCGGCCGGCTTCGTCGATCACCAGCGTGCTGGCCTCGACCCCGCCGACTTCGCCGCGGCTGATGGTGCCGGTGGTCAGCTGGTGCAGCTCGTAGCCGAGCAGTTCGCGGCCGTTGTCGGGCACCGCCACATCGCTCCACATGGAGTCGGAATCGAGCGCTCGGCGACCGCGGAAGTCCAGGTCACTGGCGCGCATGACGTCGCAGCACTCGGTGACATCCAGCCGGGTGTAGCGCTGGGTCGGACGCACCACGGCGTAGCGCTGGCCGGGCTGGGCATCGGCCAGGCCCTGGATGTAGGCGACCTGGCCACTGGATCCGCGCAGGCGGTCCTCTTCCAGGGCGACCACATAGGGCAGGTGCTCGAACTCGTCGACCACGCGCAGGTTCTTCAGGAAGCCTTCGATCTCCGACAGCGGCACGCCGGTGACCGGCGCTTCCTCGCGCGGGCCTGGTTCCACCGCCACGCGGTTGAGGTAGGCCAGCGAGATCACGTCGCCCGGGTAGATCAGGTGCGGGTTGGCGATCTGCGGGTTGGCCTGCCAGACCTCCGGCCACAGCCACGGCCGCTCCAGGAAGCGTGCAGCGATGTCCCACAGGGTGTCGCCGCGCTGGACCACATAGGTGTCGGGATGATCGCCGCGCATCTGTGCGGCAACGGCGAAGGTCGCGATGGTCAGCAACGCGGCGGTCAAAACCGCACGGACCGGTTTAAACATGGCAGCCATCTGGTTGATTCCCCTTGCAGTGCGCCCCGGCGAAATGCGCCCCGGCGACGGTCACAGCGGGGGCATCGGCACTATAGCCCAGAAGAAGCGCGCGGTTGCAAGCCAGCCGGGCCGGCATCGGCGCTACAATGGACCGGCCGCTTGCGGATGTGACCGCCGCCCCACTTGCGGCACGTCCGAGCACGCTGCAGCGGCCCCGACCGCACCCCTGGAACGCCCGACCCACCGACCGCCATGGCCCTGTTACCGATCCTGGAGTTTCCCGATCCGCGCCTGCGCACGCAGGCCGTTGCAGTCGACCCTGCCGCGGTCACCGCGCCACGCTTCCAGCAACTGCTCGATGACATGCTGGAGACCATGTACGAGGCTCCCGGCATCGGCCTGGCCGCGAGCCAGGTCGACGTGCACCAGCGCTTCATGGTCATCGACGTGACCGAGGACAAGACCTGCCCGTTGGTGTTCATCAACCCGCAGATCACCGCGCGCGAGGGCGAGCAGGTCTACCAGGAAGGCTGCCTGTCGGTACCGGGCGTGTTCGCCGACGTCACCCGCGCCAGCCGGATCACGGTCCAGGCGATCGGCCGCGACGGCCAGCCGTTCGAGCTCGATGCCGACGGCCTGCTGGCGGTGTGCATCCAGCACGAGATGGACCACCTGATCGGCAAGCTGTTCGTCGATTACCTCTCGCCGCTCAAGCGCGAGATGGTGCGCAAGAAACTGGCGAAGGCGAAGCGTAATGCGGCGTGAGTCGGCGGCGGCGCCGCCTGTGAGGCGCACGCTGCGCGTGCTGTAAGTCGGCCGCTGCGCGCCCTGTAAGATGCCCATGCGCTGCGGCTTGTCTTGCCGTTGCCTTCCTCGCAGCGCACGCAGTGCGCGCCTCCCCCCTTGCCTCCTTCGCTGCCCCTATGAAACTCGTGTTCGCCGGTACGCCGGACTTCGCCGTGCCGAGCCTGCGCGCGGCTGCGCAGCGCAATGAGGTCGTGGCGGTCTATACCCAGCCCGACCGCCCGGCGGGCCGCGGCCGCGGGATGACGCCATCACCGGTCAAGCGTGCCGCGCTGGAGCTGGGCCTGCCGGTGCTGCAGCCGGACAACTTCAAGGGCGCCGAGGCGCGCGAGGCGCTGCGCGCGTTGCAGCCGGACCTGATGGTGGTGGTCGCCTATGGGCTGATTCTGCCGCAGGCGGTGCTCGATATCCCCACCCATGGCTGCTGGAACGTGCACGCCTCGCTGCTGCCGCGCTGGCGTGGCGCCGCGCCGGTGCAGCGTGCGATCCAGGCCGGCGACCGCGAGACCGGGGTGTGCCTGATGCAGATGGAGAAGGGCCTGGACACCGGCCCGGTGCTGCTGTCGCAGGCGCTGGCGATCGGCGCCGAGGAGACCGGCGGCCAGCTGCACGACCGCCTCGCCGCGCTCGGTGCGCAGACCCTGGCCGACGGCCTCGGGCTGCTGCGCGCCGGCCTGCGGCCGGTGGCGCAGCCGCAGCCGGCCACTGGAGTCACCTACGCGCACAAGCTCGACAAGGCCGAGGCGCGGCTGGACTGGCACCGCCCGGCGACCGAGCTGGCCCGTACCGTGCGCGCGTTCAATCCGTGGCCGATGGCCGAAGCGCTGCTCGCCGGAGAGCGCGTGCGCCTGCACGACGCGCTCGCCCTGCCGCTGGCGCAGCCAGCCGCGCCCGGCACTGTGCTGGCGGCCGGACGCGACGGCATCGACGTCGCCTGCGGCGAGGGCGCACTGCGCATCCGCGTGCTGCAGCGCGACGGCGGCCGGGCGATCACCGCCGCGGACTATCTCAACGGCCGTCGCGACCTGCAGGTGGGCGCTTAGGCAGCAGCCTCGGCCTGTAGGAGCGGCTTCAGCCGCGATCCCGAACCGGTGGGCGCACGGCCATCCCGATCGCGGCTGAAGCCGCTCCCACACAGGCACAATGTCGCGCATGACTCCAGCTCCCGGCGCCCAATCGCGCGCAAGCGCCGCGCGCGTGCTCGATGCGGTACTGCACCAGGGCCGCTCGCTGAAGGCCGAGCTCGCCACCGCGTTGCCGCAGGTTCCCGACCCGCGCGACCGCGCGCTGGTCGAGGCGATCTGCTTTGCGGTGCTGCGCCAGCCGCAGCGCTTCGAGGCCGCGCTCGCGGCCTGGATGCCGCGGCCGTTGCCGAAGAAGGACCGCGAGCTCCGCGCGTTGCTGTTGGCCGGGTTCGCGCAGCTCGATCCGCTCGGGCTGCCGGCGCATGCCGCGGTCGCGGCGACGGTCGAGGCCGCGCGCGTGCTCGGCCACGCCCACCACGCCGGCCTGGTCAACGCACTGCTGCGCCGCGCCCAGCGCGAGGGCCTGCCGGCCGGCAGCGCCCACGCCCACTGGCCCAAATGGCTGCGCACGCAACTGCGGCGCGACTGGCCCGATGAAGAGGCCGCGATCCTGGCCGCCAGCGAGATCGCACCGCCGCTGTGGCTGCGGGTCAATCGCCGGCGCTCCACGCGCGAGCATTACCGCGACCGGCTGCAGGGCGCGCAGTTCGAACCGGCGATCGACCCGGCGCTGCCCGATGCGCTGCGGCTGGAACACGGCGCACCGGTGGCGAGTCTGCCCGGCTTCGCGGTCGGCGCGGTGTCGGTGCAGGACGGCGCCGCGCAGCTGGTCGCCGACGCGCTGGCCCCCGCGCCGGGCGCGCGCGTGCTCGATGCCTGCGTTGCGCCGGGCGGCAAGGCCGCGCACCTACTGGAACGCGATGCCACCCTGCCGCTGACCGCGATCGACGTCGATCCCAGGCGCCTGGCCAGCGTGCGCGCCGGCTTCACCCGTTTGGGCATCGGCCAGCACACCCGGTTTTTCGCGATGGACGCCGCCGACGTGCCGCGCTGGTGGGACGGCGTGCCGTTCGATGCGGTGTTGCTGGACGCGCCGTGTACCGCCACCGGCATCGTGCGCCGGCAGCCGGACGTGCTGCTGCGCCGGCGCGACTCCGACCTGATCGCGCTGGTCGCGGTGCAGGCGAGGCTGCTCGATGCGCTGTGGACGACGCTCGCGAGTGGCGGCGTGCTGTTGTACGCGACGTGCTCGATCCTCAAGGCCGAGAACCAAACCCAGATCGAGGCGTTCCTGGCGCGCACCCCCGATGCGGCCGCCGAGCCGCTGGACGAACGCTTTGGCCGGATCAGCGGCCAGGGCCGGCAGCGACTGCCCGGCGAGGACGGCATGGACGGGTTCTTCTACGCGCGGCTGCGCAAGACCTGAGCGCGACTGGCATGGCGTTGTAGGAGCGGGCCATGCCCGCGACCGACATGCGCAGGAAAGCGATCGCGGGCATGGCCCGCTCCTACCAATCGGCGCGCGCTATTCGCGGTGGTCTGCGTCTTGCCGCGCCTGCTGCTGCAGCAGCCACAGGCGGATCGTCTTCTGCCGCGCGGTGTATGCGGTGACATACGCGTAGATCAGCCCCGGCCAGCCGTCGCGGAATCCGCCACGCAGCAGGTAGCCGCGCCAGAACCGCCACGCCGGTGCCAGCACCAGCTTGCCCAGCGTCGCGCGCTTCCCGCGCGCATGGGCGTGCTCGGCCATCATCTGCGAGTACTGCCGGCCCTTGGCGAGCTGGTGCTCGAACGAGCGGAACGGCAGGTGCAGCAGGTCGCCGTCGAGGGTCGCGACCGCGCCATCGACGCTCGCGCTCTCGTGGATCTCGCGCTCGCCGCGCCAGCCGCCACGGCGGCGGTCGAACAGCCGCAGCTTGCGGTCGGGATAGGCGTTGCCGTGGCGCAGGAAGCGGCCGAAGTACTGCGACAGCCGCGCGCAGCGGTAGCCGGCATGGCCATCGAAGCCGCCGGCCCGCATCGACTCTATCGATGCACGCAGTTCCGGACTGACGCGCTCGTCGGCGTCCAGGCTCAGGATCCAGTCGTGCGAGGCCTGCTCGACCGCGAACTGCTTCTGGCTGCGGAAGCCGTCGAACGGCCGGACCAGCACCCGCGCGCCGGCGGCTTCGGCGCGCGCGCGGGTGTCGTCGGTGGAGCCGGAATCCACCACCAGGATCTCATCGCAAAACGCCAGCGACGCCAGGCAGTCGTCGATCCGGTCGGCCTCGTTGTAGGTGATCACCGTGGCCGAGATCGGCGGACGGGCAGGGGCGTGGCTCATGCGGGCTCGGGCGGTGGCGGGCGGTCGCCGGTACACGGTTCAGCCGCGGCTGGCGTGGACACAGGGTAACCTTGCGCCTGCCTCCACCGCAGCACCGCCCATGCCCCAGCCGCCTGTCGCCAGCGTCGTGTTCACCACCTACAACCAGCCCGACTGGCTGGAGAAGGTGCTGATCGGATTCGGCGCGCAGGACCGGCACGATTTCGAGGTGCTGGTGGCCGACGATGGCAGCGGCGAGGACACCCGCGCGCGTGTGGAGGCCTTGCGCGCGCAATGCCGGCGTGCCCTGGGGGCACCTGTGGCAGGCCGACGACGGCTTCCGCAAGTGCGAGGCGATGAACATGGCGATCGGCGCCAGCGCCTCGGACTACCTGATCTTCACCGATGGCGACTGCATCCCGCGCGCCGATTTCGTCTCCACCCACCTGCGCCTGCGCGAGCCCGGCCGGTTCCTGTCGGGCGGCTATCACAAGCTGCCGATGGACACGAGCCGCGCGATCACCGCCGAGGACATCCGCGCGCAACGCTGCTTCGACGCACGCTGGCTGCGCGCGCACGGCCTGCGCGCCTCGCACCGCGACCTCAAGCTCACCGCTGGGCCGTTGGCGAGCCGCGTGCTGGACCTGCTGAGCCCGGCGCGGGCGAGCTGGAACGGCCATAACGCCTCGGGCTGGAAGCGCGACATGCTCGCGATCAATGGTTTCGACGAGCGCATGCGCTACGGCGGCCAGGACCGCGAGTTCGGCGAGCGGCTGGAGAACGCCGGCATCCGCGGCAAGCGCATCCGCTACCGCGCGGTCGTGGTGCACCTGGACCACAAGCGCGGCTACGCGACGGCCGAGAGCATCGCGTTCAACCGCGCGCTGCGCGCCGACACGCGCAGCAGCGGCCGCAGCTGGACCGAGTTCGGGATCGAGAAATCCGCCACGCCGCTGTAGAGCCGAGCTTGCTCGGCGGCCGTTGCACCAGGCCGGGCGCAGCCGAGCAAGCCCGGCTCTACGGTCATCACCAGCGCAGCGGTCGCCGCGCCAGCTCGCCCGACAAGCGCTCGTAGATCGCACGCGCCTGCTCATGCGGCACCAGGCGGATCCGCAGCGGCGGCGACATCGCGCCGGCGCCTGCGGTGTCGAGCCACAGCGTCGCGGTACCGCAGCGGCGGTCCAGCGGCGAGCGGGTGAGGTGCAGCGCCTGCAGCTTGTCGATCTCGGCAAAACGCCAGTGCCGGCGCCACCAGCCCTCGCGCACCGCGACCAGTTCCTCGCCCAGCGCGTAGCCCGCGCGCCGCGCGTGCTGGCGCGCCTTGTAGGCCGACCACGGCAGCCACAGCAGAAGCAGCAGGCCCCAGGCGCCGAAGCGCCAGCTCAGCGCCAGCGTGAACACCCCCAGCCACAGTGCGCCGGGTACGAACAGCCGCCAGAACGCCGCGCGCGGCAGCGGCTGCCATTGCAGCTGCGCCCAGCCGGCGTGCGGCAGCAGGTGGCCGATCAAGGCCTCGCATGCCGCCGGCGTGCCGATCGGGGCCAGCTCGCGCAGGGCGCGCTGCTGGTTCTGGTTTTCCGATACCGCGGTGTCGACCTCCAGGCTGCGCCGCTTGAACAGCCGGTGGATCACGCCCTCGCTCAGCGTCCACGACTGGATCCGCCGGCGCGAGGCGCTGGTGCGCCAGCGCGCGAGCAGGCCGCGCTCGACCGTCAGCCGCCGGCCGTGCTCGCTGAGCCGGAAGCCGTAGTACTGCAGCAGCGCCAGCAGCACCGAGAACAGCCGCAGTGCCATCACGAACAGCGCGACCAGGCTGGTCGCGGCGATCGCGTACTCGGCCAGCTCGAACTCGCGCTGGTCGGCCCAGCCGAACATCGCGCCGCCCCATTGCTCGAACAGGTTCGGGATCAGGCGCGGGCTGAATTGCGACAGGCCGGCGAACACCGCGCCGACCACGATCAGGCCGCGGTTGGAGATCAGCCCGAGCTTCAACACCTCCAGCGGCGGCAATTCGAGCAGCGGCGCACTGTCCTCGGTGGCCGTGCTGACGCCGACCGCCGCGGCTTGCCCGCGCTGGCGCACCAGGGTTTCCAGCGCGAGCGCATCGGCCAGTTTCAGCACGCGCATCTCGGCCTCGGGCTTCTGCCCGCCGGCCGATTCCAGCCGCACCTCGGCAACGTTGAATACCCGGTGCAGCACCGATTGCTGCAGCGCGACGTTGTGGATGCGGGCGAACGGGATCACCCGCAGGCTGCGCTCTAGCAGGCCCTGCCGCACCACCAGCGCGTCGCCGAGCACGCCGTAGCGGTAGGTGAAGTACTGCCACAGCGACAGCAGCACCAGCACGCCGATGCCGATCAGCGGCCACAGCTCGCTCCAGCCGTTGCCGTCGGAGCTGCCGCGGCCGAACACGAACAGCGCGACCAGCGGCACCACGAACTGCTTGAGCTGGGCGAGTAGCACGAACAGCCACGACATCGGATGCAGCCGGTGTTCGGCGTCGGCGGCGCTGACCTCCGGGGCCGCGCCCGCGCCGGTCGGGTCGCTTTCGGCCGCAGCGGTTCCTTCCTCGGGCGTGGGCTCAGAACTCATCGCGGTCGATCTGGCGCGCGAGGCGGTCGCGCAGGTGCTCGGCGTCGTCGACGTCCAGGTGCGGCACCGTCACCGCGCTGTGGCGGGTGCCGGCGGTGTGCACGACCAGGGTCGACAGCCGGCGCCGGCGTTGCCACGGCCCGCGCTTGATGTCGAGGTGCTGCACGCGCGTTGCCGGCACCCGGGTTTCCTGCCGCCACAGCTTGCCGCTGCGCACCGCCAGGCCGTCGCTGTCATGCGTCCACAGCGTGTAGCGGTAGCGCTTGGCGCCCCACCACAGTCCGAACGCCGCACCCAGCAGCAGCCCGAGCCCTGCGCCCAGCAGCATGCCCGAGCCGCCGATCGCAGCGTCCAGCGGCAGCGCGCGCGCCAGCAGCGGGAACACCACGCCGCCGCCGACCGCAAGCACGATGATCATCGGCGCCGCGGTACCGACCACGAACAACGCGCGGGCGCGCGCCGGCAGGGCCTGCCACTGCCGCGGTTCGGGCGCCGGTGCGTGCGACGGCGGCTGCGGCAGTTCGGGTGAAAGGGCT
>JAHWKC010000330.1 GCA_019348095.1 Pseudomonadota bacterium
CGTGCGAGGAGGGAGCGACCGGTCCGCCGGACCCCACAGGAGAGAGTAACGAGCCGCACGCGGGCCGGCGCGGCGGGACCGTCCCCAGTTGTGTGAGGCGTGTCTCAGCCGTTGCGCTGGCCCTGACGGGCGCTGCCGGTGTCGCCGCCGTTCGGGTCGAACGCCCTGAGCATCTGCTTGAACAGCGGGACCGACGCGGCGTGCATGGAGATGGTCATTGGGGATTTCCTCGAAGGGGGCCGTCGATGGTAGCGCCGGCGCAGGTGCCGCAGCATGGCCGGGCACGCTTCAGCTCAAGTATCCGTGCCGAAAGCCGTTACGGAAGTGAGCGCGGGCCCCAGCCGTTCGCGCGGGCTGCGCGCCGCCGTCTTTCAACCGAGGATCCGTCACGATGACTTCCCGCCCGACCGTATTGCTGTGCGACGACTCGCGCGCGCTGCGCATGCTGGCCGCCCGGCAGCTCGCCGACTGCGGTTTCGACGTCGTGGCCGAGGCCGGCACCGGCGTCGATGCCGTGCAGCAGTACAAAGCGCTGCGCCCTGACGTGGTGCTGCTGGACCTGGTGATGCCGCAGCGCGACGGCAAGCAGGCGCTGCGCGAGATCCTCGCCACCGACCCGCAGGCGCGCGTGGTGATCCTCAGCTCGCTCGGTGCGCGCAGCGATATCGAGGAATGCCTGCGCCTGGGCGCGAAGTCCTACCTGCAGAAGCCCATCGATCCGGAGGCCATGGCGCGCGTGCTGCACGAAACCGTCGCCTGAGCACCACGGCGCAAGCGCTCCTCCTTCATGGTCAACCGGCACGAGGCGACCCGACATGGCAGCAAAATTCCTGGGCCAGTTCCTGCTGGAAAAAGGCTCGATCAACAAGCAGCAGTTGCTGGCCGCCCTTGAGGCGCAACACGCATCCAATCCGTTGCTGGGCGAACTGGCCGAGCATCGGGGCTGGATGACCGCCGCGCAGGCACGACGCGTCAACGAGCGCCAGCGTGCCGAGGACCGGCGCTTCGGCGACATCGCACAGGACATGGGGCTGCTCGGCGCCGCACAGGTCGCCGAACTGCTCGGCGAGCAGAAGGCGCGGCGCAAGCGCTTCGGCGAGATCCTGGTCGAACAGGGCACGTTGACCGGCGAACAGCTCGACGCCGAACTCGCCGCGCACCAGCGCGACCGCCAGCAGGCGGTGGAGGCGCTGGCGCTGGGCATCGCCGAGCACCCGCTGGGCGATGCGGTGACCAGCGCGATCAACACCTGTACCCGGCTGTTCCCGCGCATCCTCGGCAGCCAGTGCCAGTTCTCCAGCCTGGTCGATGCCGGCGCGCCGGTGAGGTCCTGCGAGGTCACCGCGCACGTGCGGATCAGCTCGGAGCGGCCGCTGGCGATCGGCATTGGCTGCGACCGCGAAGTGATGACCGGCATTGCCTGCGCGTTCCTCTCGATTACGCCCGATCAGTGCGATCCCGAGCTGGCGGTCGACGCACTGGGCGAACTGGTCAACGTGCTGATGGGCTACGTGGTCAAGGACGCCCTGCCCGACGACGCCGGCTATCGCGCATCCCCGCCGAACACCGGCGTGCCGGCCGCGCAGTTCCTGGCGCAGGGCGAGCGCACGCTCGCAGTCACGATGACCTCGCCGCTCGGGCCGTTTTTGCTGATCGTCAACAGCTGACAGCGGTCTCGTGGGCCCGTGTAGGAGCGACGTGAGTCGCGACGACGTCAGCGATCGAAGCTGCGTTATCGCGACTCACGTCGCTCCTACAAGAACCGAGTGCTAATCCTGTATGCGGCGCGGCATCATCCACAGCGCCAGCAAGGTCAGCGCGGCGGCCGCCGACAGGTAGTAGCCGACATACTCCAGCCCGTAGTTCTGCGCCAACCAGGTCGCGACGTAGGGAGCCAGCGACGCACCAAAGATGCCCGCCAGGTTGAACGCGAGCGACGCGCCGGTGTAGCGCACCGCGGTGGGAAACATCTCCGCCAGGATCGTGCCCACCGGCCCATAGGTCAGCCCCATGATGCCCAGGCCCAGCGCCAGGAACAGCAGCGTGCCGCCGAGGCTGCCGGCGACGAACAGCGGCGCAAACACGAGGCCGAACACGAAGATCGCCGCGCTCGCCACGATCATCGCGGTGCGGCGCCCGCGGCGATCGGCGTACACCGCCGCCAACGGGATGGTCGCGGCGAAGCACAGCACGCCGGCCAGTTGCAGCCACAGGAAGTCGTCGCGCGCGTAGCCGAGCTCCAGCGTCGCGAAACCGAGCGCGAACACCGTCATCAGGTAGAACAGCACGAACGTCGCCAGCGCCGCGAACATGCCCGCCAGCAGCGCGCGCGGATGCGAGCGCAGCACCGTCATCATCGGCAGGCTGACCCGTTCGTGCTGGTCGAGGATGCGCTGGAACGCCGGCGTCTCATGGATGCTCAGGCGCACCCACAGGCCGAGCAGCACCAGCACCGCACTGCCGATGAACGGCACCCGCCAGCCCCAGGCGAAGAACGTGGACTCCTCCATCAGCGCGGTCAGCAGCAGGAATACGCCGGTCGCCAGGAAGAAGCCGAGTGGCGCGCCCAGTTGCGGGAACATGCCGTACCACGCGCGCTTGCCGGGCGGCGCGTTCTCGGTCGCCAGCAATACCGCCCCGCCCCACTCGCCGCCAAGCCCCAGTCCCTGGCCCAGCCGGCACAGCGCCAGCAGCAGCGGCGCGACGACGGCGGCCGGTGTGCCGAATCCGGACGCGCCCTCGATGAAGCTGCCGAACAGCCAGCCGACGATGATGGCCTGCACGCGCCGGTCCGGGCTGATGCTGGTGAAGCCGGCACGGATGGTCGACATCGCGCCGCTCTTGGTCAAGGTCTCGAGCAGCAGCAACGCGCCGAAGACGATGTAGAGCAGCGTCGCCGCGATGAGCAGCCCCTGGACGGTCGAGGCGGCGATCGCGGTGGGCGTCATCTCCCAGACGAACAGGGCGATGAGCACGACGATGACGAAGCCGACCGGCATCGCGGACTTCGCCGGCCAGCGGAACCCGACGAGCAGGACACCGACGGTCAGGATGGGCAGGAA
>JAHWKC010000331.1 GCA_019348095.1 Pseudomonadota bacterium
GAAAACGGCGCACATCCATGTGCGCCGCCCCTTCGGGGTCTGTGGAGGGGCAAGGCGGCTTTGTTGGCGTTCACATCAGCAGCAAAATCAACGGCAAGGACAAGGACAAGGACAAGGACAACGGCGAGTGGTTTGGCGCCCGGGGATAAGACCGGTCAACCCGTCGGGAACCGTCTGCCTTGCGGCGCAGTACAGGCTGCGCGGTGCGCGCGATAATGGGGGATGACTTCCACCGATCTGCCGCTCGGCCGCGCCGTCGACTACCCGCGCGAGTACGACGCCTCGCTGCTGTTTCCAATCGCGCGCACGCTCGGCCGCGGCGAGATCGGCCTTGGCGGGGCGGCGTTGCCGTTCGTCGGGGTCGACCGCTGGCATGCCTATGAGCTGGGCTGGCTGGATGCCCGCGGCAAGCCGCGGGTCGGCACCGCCAGCTTCGAGGTGCCGGCCGACTCGCCGCACCTGATCGAGTCCAAGTCGCTCAAGCTGTATCTCAACTCGTTCAATGCGACCCGCTTCGACAGCGATGACGAAGTACTGGCGCGCATCGGCGCCGATCTGTCGCGCGCAGCGGGGGCGGCGGTCGTGGTCAGCTCCGGGCTGCCGCGGCTGGACCCGCACCAGCTCAATGATGCGATCGACGGGCTCGATGTCGGGATCGATCACTACGGCCCGCCGCGCGCCGAGTTCCTGCAGGCCGACAGCGACCAAGTGGTGGAGGAGACCCTGGGCAGCGCGCTGCTGAAGTCGAACTGCCCGGTCACCGGCCAGCCGGACTGGGCGCGCGTGGTGATCGGCTACCGCGGTCCGCGGCTGGATCGCGCCGGTCTGCTGCGCTATCTGGTCTCGTTCCGCGACCACTGCGAGTTCCACGAGCAATGTGTCGAGCGCATCTTCACCGACCTGCTCGCACGGACGCGGCCGGCGGCGCTGTCGGTGGAGGCGCGCTACACCCGCCGCGGCGGCCTGGACATCAATCCGTGGCGGGCGACGCCGGGCTGGGCGCGGCCGCAGCCGCGTCGCGACGAGCGGCAGTGACACCCAGAGCCGAATGTTGGGGTCGCGTTCACACTGGGGCGATCTTCGCTTAACAAGTTCCGTGCCATGTTGGCCCCGCAGTCCGCAGTGTCCGCGGCCGGGTCCGGCACCATCCAGGTGATGCCGGAAAACACGGCCGCAACCGGCGACCTGTATCTCTCTCCGCCCTCGGGCGGGCCAAGCTGGGCGCGACATCGGTCGCGCCCTTTTTTTTGCCACGATTCCTGGATCGTCCGCAGCCTCACCGCTCACGCCTCGGCGACGGAGCCGTCGCTAGCGTGAAGCGGCCCGTCGCCTCACCACCTGGCGCGGCCCCTATCGCAGACGACAACAGGCCTCATGCGCATTCCGCTCGCTCCGGTCACGGCGTTGCTGGTCGGAGCGGCCCTGCTCACCGCCACGCCCGGCCGCGCTCGGGCGCAGGACACGGGCTTCGACCTGGGCGGCGCGATCCGGCTCAACCATGGCTGGAAGGACTACGATCCGGTCGACCCCTCCAAGTCCGACCTCGAGCTGGTGCGGGTCGACCTGCAGTGCGAGCGCGGCCGCTTCATCTGCTCGGCGCAGTACCGCTGGTACGACGGCTTTTCCGCGGTCCACCACGCCTGGGTCGGGATCGCGCCGACGCCGGACCAGCAAGTCCGGGTCGGGGTGCTGCAGGCACCGTTCGGGCTGCTGCCGTACGCCTCGCACAGCTTCTGGTTCGGCTCGGGCTATTACCTCGGGATCGAGGACGACTACGACCTCGGCATCGCCTGGACCCTTGAGTCGGACACCTGGCGTGGCGATGTCGCGCTGTTCGCCAGCGACGAGTACGGCACCGGCCGCGAGGACGGGCGCTACTCGTTCGATGTCGCGACCACGCCGCAGCACCCGTTCCGCGAGCGCGAGCGGCTGGTCGGGCGGATCGAGCGCACGATCGAGTCGGATACGTGGACCTGGCGGCTCGGCGCCTCGCTCTCGCTGGGCGAGGTCGAGCGCCGCCCCGACGGGCGGCGCTTCGATCATCGTGCCGGCGCGCTGCATCTGGAAGCGGTGCGCGGGCCACTGGAGCTGGAAACGCAGTGGGCGCGCTACGACTATGACGTGCCCGGCGCGCGCATTGCGCTGACCGCGTTCCTGTTCCCGTTCGAGATCGCCGCCCGCGCCGACGTGCTGACCGCCAACGCCGCCTGGACCTTCGAGCCGGCCGGGTGGTTCGATGCGATCACCTGTTACAACGACTACAGCACCACGCGCGCCAGCGGCCCGGGCCGGGCCGACTCGGTGCAGAACGTCACCGGCTGCAGCTTCGCCAAGGGGGTGATGTTCACCTACGTCGACTGGATCGCCGGGCGCAACATGTGGTTCGTCGGCGGCCCGGGCATCGGCCTGGATGCGCCGGAGCGCGACCGCTGGCATTCGCGCCTGAACGTCAACGTCGGCTTCTACTTCTGATGAGATGCGCCTGATGCGTTTGCGTCCGACGCGAACGCATCAGGCGCCCGACCAAACGGAGATCGCATGACCGAGCCAGCCGCCAAGCCGCCGCGCATCCGGATCAACCCGCCGGTGTTCTACACCTCGGTGGTGCTGGTGCTGGCGTTCGTGCTGATCGCGATGGTCTGGCCGGACGCATCGGAGCGCTGGTCCGCCGCGATCCAGGGCTGGGTGGTGGAGACCGCCGGCTGGTTCTACGTGCTCGCGGTGGCAGGCTTTTTGGTGTTCGTGGTGCTGTTGGCGGTGTCGGGTTACGGCCGGATCAAGCTCGGCTCGGACCATAGCGAGCCCGACTACAGCTATACCTCGTGGTTCGCGATGCTGTTCTCGGCCGGCATGGGCATCGGCCTGATGTATTTCGGGGTGGCCGAGCCGCTGATGCACTACACCTCGCCGCCGGTCGGTGATCCCGAGACCGTGGCCGCCGCGCGCCAGGCAATGCGCATCACGATGTTCCACTGGGGCGTGCACGCGTGGGCGATCTATGCGGTGGTCGGGCTGGCGCTGGCGTACTTCTCGTTCCGTCACGGCCTGCCAGATCGGAAGA
>JAHWKC010000332.1 GCA_019348095.1 Pseudomonadota bacterium
CAGCGCGGCGCTGAGCTGATCGGCCTCGTCGGCCGGCAGGCTCGCGGCGGCGACCTTGGCGCGGTAGGCCTCACGCAGGTCGGGCAATGCGTAGCCGACGTAGTCGAGCATCACGTCGGCGGTGTCGCCGCGGCGCTGCTGCACGAGCCTGTAGCCGCTGTCGGCGTTGCCGTCGACCCGCACCTCGACCGCGTCGGTATCGCCGAACAGGTTGTGGATGTCGCCGAGGATCTCCTGGTATGCGCCGACCAGGAAGAAGCCGAGCCGGTAGCTCTCCCCGGGCCTGAGCGCATGGATCGGCATCGAGCTGCTGAGCGTCTCACTCTCGACGTAGGTGTCGATGCGCCCGTCCGAATCGCAGGTCATGTCGGCGATGATGCCGCGCCGCTGCGGCGCCTCGTCCAGCCGCTCGATCGGCACGATCGGGAACACCTGCTGGATCGCCCACACATCGGGCATCGACTCGAACACGCTGAAGTTCACGAAGTACTTGTCGACCAGCCGCTCGTTGAGCTCGTCCAGCACCGGCCGGTGGCTCTTCTCGGCCGCACTCAATCGCGCGCGGACTGCATGCGCGATCGCGTAGAACAGATCGTCCAGCCGCGCGCGGTGGGTCAGGTCGATCTGGCCGAGCGCGTAAGCCGCCAGCCCTTCGGCGTGGTGATGCTGGGCCTCGTGGAACAGCTCGACCGCCGGGCGCGCGTCCAGGTCGCCGTGGATGTCGCGCAGGTGGCGGATCACCGGCGGCTCGTCATCGTGGGCGTCGGGCACCCGGCCCTCCGGTGCCTGCTCGACCTCGGCTACGTTGGCCACCAGCACCGCGTGGTGCGCGGTCATCGCGCGGCCGCATTCGGTGACCACGCGCGGCGGGGTCAGGCCGTACTCGGTGCAGGCCTCGCTGAGTGGCTGCACGATGTTGAGCGCGTACTGCTTCACGCCGTAGTTGATCGAGTAGTAGCTGCGCGAGCGGGTGCCCTCGTAGTCGATCCCCAGGCCGCCGCCGACGTCCATGTAGCGCACCTTGGCGCCGAGCACCGACAGCTCGACGAAATAGCGCGTCGCCTCGCGCATGCCGCTGGCGATGTCGCGCACGTTGGAGATCTGCGAGCCCATGTGGAAGTGCAGCAGGCCCAGGCAGTCGGTCATGCCGGCATCGCGCAGGCGTTTCCACAGGTCCAGCACCTGGCGCGGGCTGAGCCCGAACTTGGCCGTGTCGCCACCGCTGTTCTGCCACTTGCCGGCGCCCAGCGAAGCCAGCCGCATGCGCACGCCGAGGCCGGGCGTCACCCCGAGCTTCTTCGCCTCCTCCATCACCAGCGGCAGCTCGGAGGGCTTCTCGATGACGATGAAGGTCTCCAGCCCGAGCTTGCGCCCGATCAATGCCAGCCGGATGTACTCGCGATCCTTGTAGCCGTTGCAGACGATCAGCCCGCCGGGCCGGCTCAGTGCGAGCACCGCCATCAGTTCCGGCTTGCTGCCCGCTTCCAGGCCGAAGCCTTCGCCGGCATGCGATGCCAGGGTGCCGGCCACGCCCTGGTGCTGGTTGACCTTGATCGGATAGACCGCGGTGTAGCCGCCGGGGTACTCCGCCTCGCTCATCGCCTGCGCGAACGCACCCTGCAACTTGCCGAGGCGGTCGCCGAGGATGTCCGGGAAGCGCACCAGCATCGGCAGCCGCGCGCCATTGGCACGCGCCGCATCGACGATGTCCGGCAACGCCACGGTGGGGCCTTGCTCGCCTTGGGGCCGGATCGTGATCCGTCCGGTCGCGTCGACGTCGTAATAGCCCTCGCTCCAGTGCGGGATCGAGTAGGTTTTGCGGGCCTGATCGGGCGACCAGTCGGACATCGGCTTGCAACCACGGACGTGAGGGACGCGCATTCTAGCGCCCGGCCCGCGACGCGGCCGTCATCGCACGGATGCACGGGACCTTCGCTGGCGTTCGCTACAATTCGCGGCCCTTCCCGAGACCGTCGTTCCCGCGAACGCGGGCACCCAAAAGGTTTCTGGCCCCCGCCTGCGCGGGGATGACGAGCAAAAACAGGACACAACGATGACCGACACCACGTGGCACTACGAGAACTTCGAGCCCTCCGGTTCGGCGATCGGCTTCCGCATCACCCGCAAGCTCGACGAGGTGCAGTCGGCGTTCCAGAAGATCGAGGTCTTCGAGAGCAGCGACTGGGGCAACCTGATGCTGATCGACGGCGCGATGATGCTGACCACGCGCGACAACTTCCTCTACCACGAGATGATGTCGCACCCGGCGCTGTTCACCCATGGCGCACCGAAGAATGTCGTGATCATCGGCGGCGGCGACTGCGGCACCCTGCGCGAGGTGCTCAAGCATCCCGGCGTCGAGCAGGCGGTGCATCTGCGCCGGCTCGTTGACCGTCCAGACCTCGACGGTCACGCCGAGCCGTTCCGCCGCGAGCAGGTAGGGCGCCGGGTCGGGCTTGCCCCGCTGCACCGCCTCGCCGGGGACGAACACCGCGGGCCTCGGCAGGCCGACCGCTTCGATCCGGGCGAGTGCCACGGGGCTCGTCCCGGAGGTGACGATGGCCCACGGCCGTCCCGCCAGCGCCCGCACGAGCTCCAGCGCACCCGGCTGCGGCTGCGTGCCGTCGCGGGCGCCGGTGGCTTCAGCGGTCTCCACGATGCGGGCCTCGTCCGCCAGCGCGTCCGCGAGCCGAGTGGACTGGGTGTTCTCGGCGAAGATGGCCGGCACCGTGGCCTCGCGCAACAGGTCGGCGAGTTCGCCGAACTCGCGTGCCGAGGGATCGACCTCGGTGGAGGTGCCGGGGAGCACGGTCGCGATCACCTCGAAGTCGTACCGCGCCGCGAAGTAGCCCAGGGCGTCGTGGTTGGTGACCATCTGGCGGCACTCGTCGGGCACTGCGCCCAGGATCCCCTCGACCTCCTCGTGCATGGCCTCGATCGTGGCGGCGACCTCGTCGCCACGATTGACCCAGAAGTCGTCGTCCCGCGCGTCGTCGACCTCGGCCACCGCGGCGGCGAGCTCGACGCCCGGCGAGAGCGGCACCACCGAGGCGGTGA
>JAHWKC010000333.1 GCA_019348095.1 Pseudomonadota bacterium
CCTGTTCCAAGTGGGGCAGGGAGCCAACATCAAGAGCACTGCAGCGCCATGACCCAGCCCAACACCAAGTCCATCCCGCTTGCGGTCGTAACCGGCGACGCGCCGGCGCCACTGCAGCCTGGCGTGAAGCAACTGGCCGGCGACAAGATCAACCGCTCGCCGGTGCAGTTCGCCGACGCGCCGGTGCTGCGCAAGCCGTCCTGGATCCGGGTGCGTATTCCGTCGGGCAATTCGGTCGCCCAGCTCAAGGCCAAGCTGCGCGAGAATCGCCTGGTCACGGTGTGCGAGGAAGCCAGCTGCCCGAACATCCACGAGTGCTTCAGCCACGGCACCGCCACGTTCATGATCCTGGGCGAGGTCTGCACGCGGCGCTGCTCGTTCTGCGATGTCGCCCACGGCCGGCCCAAGCCGCCGGATCCGTCCGAGCCGCTGACGCTGGCTCAGACCGTCGCTGACATGGGCCTGAAGTACGTCGTGGTGACCAGCGTCGACCGCGACGACCTGCGCGACGGCGGTGCCCAGCACTTCGTCGACTGCATCAAGGCGATCCGCAGCCACAGCCCAAAGACCAAAATCGAGATCCTGACCCCGGACTTCCGCGGCAAGGGCCGCATGGAGCGGGCGCTGGAGATCCTGGCCACCGCGCCGCCGGACGTGTTCAACCACAACCTGGAGACGGTGCCCGACCTGTACCGCAACGTACGCCCCGGGGCCGACTACCAGTGGTCGCTGACCCTGCTTTCGCGGTTCAAGGCCCAGCACCCGCAGGTCGCGAGCAAATCCGGAATCATGCTCGGCCTGGGCGAGACGATGGAGCAGGTGCAGCAGACGCTGCGCGACCTGCGCGCGCACGATGTCGACATGATCACCATCGGCCAGTACCTGCAGCCCAGTGCCCACCATCACCCGGTGCTGCGTTACTGGACGCCCGAGGAGTTCAAGCAGCTGGAGGTGTTTGGCCTGACGCTGGGTTTCAGCCATGTCGCCTCCGGGCCGCTGGTGCGGTCGTCGTACCACGCCGACCGTTCCGCGATCGAAGCAGGCTTCGCCGCGGCCTGAGGTTTTCGCCCGCGCCCGGGAGTGCACCAGGCGGCGCATCGCGCGGGCCAATTCACCGGCCGGTCAGCACGGGAGTCACCCAGCAGCCGGGCGGGCCGGGTGGGTGACCGGACGCACTCACGCCAAACTGAACCTCGCGCCGATAGCGTGTGCCTGAACCGGCTCCGGCAGATGACAGCGGACGCAACTTTCGGCACTGTGGATTTGTCCAAGCCCCAGTGCATGCTCGTTTGCACCCGCACGTGCCCGACCGCAGCGATCCGATTGCACCTTCGTCACGGACTGCCTGACCGCACCGCCGCCACGCGTCATCCCACCCAAAGATCAGGCCGCCGTTGCCGGCCGCGAAGCCCCCCGCGATGAATGCCAAGACCACCCTGCTCGCGTTCCTGCTGACCGTCCCGTTGGCGCTGCTTGCGCGCGACAACGGCGCGATCCCGCCGTCCTCGCAGGCCCCGGTCCCCGCCGCGACCACCGGGCAGGGCCTGATCGACGACAACGCCGATGCGCTGAGCGTGCCCACCGCGCCGACCGCCGACCAGGCCATGGCCGCCAAGCTGGTCCACGGTTTGCTGTCGGACAGCCGCTACGCCTACCGCCCGCGACCGCTGGACGACGCGCTGTCGGCCGACATGTACGCGCGCTACCTGGAGGCGCTCGATGGCGGCAAGCAGTTCTTCACCGCGGCCGACATCGCCCGCTTCGACCGCTACCGGACCGAGCTGGACGACGCGATCAAGAGCGGCGATCTCAGTCCGGCCTACGCGATGTTCGCCACCTACCGCGAGCGTGTGGAGGAGCGCGTGGCGTTCGCCCGCGACGTGCTCGGGCAGGAGGACGCGTTCGACTTCACCGGCGATGACCGTTACCACTATGACCGCGAGGACGCGCAGTGGGCCGAAAATACGGCAGCGCTGGATGACCTGTGGCGCCAATCGGTGCGCAACGACTGGCTGCGCCTGAAGCTGGCCGGCAAGGAGCGCGACGAGATCCGCAAGACCCTGGATAAGCGCTACGCCAACCTCGCCGAGAGCATCGCCGAGCTCAAGGGCGAGGACGTGTTCCAGACCTTCGTCAACAGCTATGCCAACGCGATCGATCCGCACACTGATTACCTGACCCCGCGCTCGGCGGAAAACTTCAACCTGTCGATGTCCCTGTCGCTGCAGGGCATCGGCGCGGTGTTGCAGAAGCAGGACGACGTGGTCGCGATCCGCGAGATCGTGCCCGGCGGCCCGGCCGGCAAGTCCGGCCTGCTGTCGCCGGGTGACCGCGTGGTCGGCGTCGGCCAGGGCACCAGCGGCGAGATGGAGGACGTGATCGGCTGGCGGATTGACGACGTGGTCGCCAAGATCCGCGGCAAGAAGGGCACCGAGGTGCGGCTGGACGTGATCCCCGCTGCGGCCGGCATCGACGGTCCGCACGAGTCGATCGCGATCACCCGCGACAAGGTCAAGCTGGAGGAGCAGGCCGCCAAGAAGGAAGTCCTCGACGTCGGCATCGGCGTGCATGCGCGCCGCATCGGCGTGATCACGCTGCCGTACTACCTCAGCGCGCCCAGCGCCGCCCCTGGATCGACAGCGTCACGGTGGCCGAGGGCGACATCTCCGACGCCAAGGCCATCACCAGCGCCCTGATGGGGGTGGACACCGCGCTGTACCTGGTGCACGGGCTGGCGACGGGGGCGGGCTTCGCCGAGGCCGAGGCCCAGGGGGCGCGCACGGTCGCCGACAGCGCGTCGCTGTCGGGCGTCGAGCACGTGATCTACCTGGGTGGCCTGGCCGACGACACGGACCCGGGGCTCAGCCGCCACCTGTCCTCCCGACTCGAGACGGGCCGCCTGCTGGCTGACGGTGGGCCGCCGACCACCGAGTTGCGCGCCTCGATCGTCCTCGGCGCCGGCTCGTCGTCGTTCGAACTGATCCGGTTCGCGGGCCGCAGCGCGCCGGTCCTGCCGCGACCGACCTGGGCGCGCCG
>JAHWKC010000334.1 GCA_019348095.1 Pseudomonadota bacterium
GTCCCGATCCAGGTCTACGCCCAGACGCGGTCCGTGCTCGCCGTCGGCCTCGTCGGGGTCGCCGGGCTGCTGCCGCTCGTCGTCTTCGGCCTCTACGGCGGCGCGATCGCCGACGCCGTCGACCGCCGCAGGCTGGTGCTGCTCACCACCTCGGGGCAGCTGCTGCTGGCGCTGGTGCTGGTCGCCCAGGCGGTCGCCGACGTGCGGTCGACGGCGCTGCTCTACGCCGTGATCGCGTGCCAGGCCGCGCTCTTCTCGATCGACTCGCCTGCCCGGCAGGCGTTCGTACCGCGCCTGCTGCCGAAGGAGCTGCTGCCGTCGGCGAACGCCCTCAAGCAGGTGGAGTTCAACCTCGGCGTGACGATCGGCCCGCTGCTGGCCGGCGTGCTGGTGGCCCAGCTCGGCTACGGCGCGGCGTACGCCCTCGACGCGCTGACCTTCCTCGCCGCGCTGGTCGCCGTCTCCGGCCTGCCGTCGATGCCGCCGGCCGGCGGCGGCCGCCGGGCCGGCCTCGCGAGCGTGCTCGAGGGGCTGTCCTTCCTGCGCACCCGCCAGGTGCTGCTGACGACCTTCGTCGTCGACCTCGTGGCCATGGTCTTCGCCATGCCGCGCGCGCTTTTCCCGGCGCTGGACGAGCAGGTGTACGGCGGCGGTCCGCAGACGGCCGGCCTGCTCTACTCGGCGCTCGCGACGGGCGCGCTGCTCGGGGCGCTGTTCTCGGGCTGGGTCCGCCGCGTCCATCGGCACGGGGTGGCGGTGCTCGCCGCGATCGGCGTGTGGGGGCTCGCGGTGACGCTGTTCGGGTTCGCCGACGTGCTCTGGCTGGGCGTGCTGTGCCTCGCGGTCGCCGGGGCGGCCGACATGGTCTCGGCGGTCTTTCGTACCGCGATCCTGCAGGCAGCGGCGCCCGACGACATGCGGGGCCGGCTCGGCGGGGTCTTCATCGTGGTCGTCGCCGGCGGGCCGCGGCTCGGCGACGCCCGCGCAGGCGGCGGCGCCGAGCTGGTCGGGCTGCAGGGGGCCTCGGTGACCGGTGGGCTTGCCGTGGTCGGGATCACCGCGGCGGTCGCGGCCGCCATCCAGCGCGTGCCGACCGGCCGCCGGGCCGATCCCGGCCGCGCCTGCAACCGTCGCATGAGCCGCTGCTGGGCCCGCTCGAGGGCGGCCGGCGGCGGCGTTGCGCTGGCCATCGCGGCGGCATGTGCGGCCAGCGTGGGCGAGAGTTCCTCGCCGGTCAGTGGGTGGCCCGACAAGTGCTTGCCGGACGATGGGTGGTTATCTCGATCGTTCATTGCTGTTCCTCCCGGGCAGGCTCGCCCACCATCGCCTCGAGGCGGCGGCGGGCGCGGTGCAGGGTCACGCCGACGTTGTTCTCGCTGAGCTGCAGCGCATCGGCGATGGCGCGGATCTCCAGCCCCTGCAGGTAGCGCAGGCCGAAGCACTGCGCCTCGCGCCGCGGCAGCCGCGCGAGCGCGGCGCGCAGGCGCTGTGCGGTCTCGGCCGCGATGCCGGCCTGTTCGGCCGATGCGGCGGCGGTTGGCGCCTGCGCGCGCCACTGCGGCAGCAGGCGCCACCAACGCTGCTGCCGACGCAGCATGTCGATGGCGATGCGCGCCGCGCTGGCGGCCAGATAGGCCGGCCATGACTGGACCGCATCACGCCGCGTCTCGATCAGCCGCAGGAATACCTCCTGCTGCACGTCCTCGGCCAGCGAGGCATCGCCCAACACCCGGTACGCGGCCTTGAACACCAGCGGACCGTAGTGGCGGGCCAGCATCGCCGGCTCGGCCGACGGGGGAAGTTCAGTCACAGCGATGGTCCCTCGCCGTTGCGGGCATCGGGCGGTTGCGGACATGACATCTTGATCTCCTGGTCGCATTACCCGGGAAGACGACCCAGCGCGTCGATTCTTACAGACCAGGTGCGGCGCCCGCCGATATAGAGCGCCGGCCGGTCCTGCATGCCTCCAGCAATACATCCCGCGGCAACTCCCGCGACCGACACCCGGCAGCTACCGCGTTCCCGGCCGGCTCCCGCCTGCTGTAAGAATCGCCGCGTCGGCGCGTCAGCAGGGGTAACCACACCAGGAGGCACGCCATGAGCCGCACCGACCACACCCTGCCGCAATCGCCTGTCCACCACTGTTCGCCCGGGGCATCACGGGCACGGCGCCCGAGCGCCCGCCTCCCGGTGCTCGGCAACCTGGTGCTCGGCAACTTGGCGTTCGCCAACGTGGCGTTCACCGCCATCTCGCTCGCCGCCGTGCTGGCCGCGACGTGCCTGACGCCGGCGCGCGCCGGCGACCGCGCTCCGGTCGAACTCGACGCGCTCGCCGCCAGCGCCATGGCCGCAACCGGGGCCCGGGGCCTGGCCGTCGCGGTGATCGAGGACGGCCGCGTCACCCAGGTCAGCAGTCATGGCGAGCGCAATGCCGCCGGCGATCCGCTGCAGACCGATACCGTGATGTACGGCGCATCCCTGACCAAAGCCGTGTTCGCCTACACGGTGATGCAGTTGGTCGATGAGGGCCTGATCGACCTGGACCGGCCGATCGGCGAATACCTCCAGTGGCCGCTGCCGGCCTACACCACCGAGGACAAATACGCCCCCTGGCGCGACCTGACCGGGGATCCGCGCTGGCGCGAGCTGACCGCGCGCATGCTGCTGACCCACAGCCCCGGTTTCGCCAACTTCGCGTTTCTGGAGCCGGACGGCAAGCTGCGCATCCACTTCAAGCCGGGCAGCCGCTACGCCTATTCGGGCGAGGGCTTCATCCTGCTGCAGTTCGTGATCGAACGCGGCCTGGGCCTGGACGTCGGCGTGCAAATGCAGCAACGCGTATTCGATCGCTTCGGCATGAAGAACACCAGCATGATGTGGCGCCCGGATTTCGCCGCCAACCTGGCCGACGGCTGGCACGCCGACGGCACGCCGGAACCGCACGACGAGCGCAGCGCCGTGCGCGCAGCCGGTTCGATGGACACCACGATCAGCGACATGGCCCGCTTCGCCG
>JAHWKC010000335.1 GCA_019348095.1 Pseudomonadota bacterium
CAGAACACGTCGGGTTCCAGACGGGCATCCACCGCCGACTCCTCGGTCGCCGCAGGCTACGCCGGTACGTCGTCGAGCAGCAGCCCGTCGAGGAAGTCCGCCTCGCTGACGGTCAGCCGCTCGAACCGCAGCCGCTCCATGACCGTGCGGACGATTAGCACGCCCGCGGCGATGACGTCCTCGCGGCCCGCCTGCACCGGTCCCAGCGCGGCGATCTCCTCGGTCCCCATCCGCAGCAGGCGGTCGCTCCACTCCCGCACCGTGGCCAGGTCGACCTCGCGGCCGTGGACCGCTCCCGCCCGGTAGCCGCTCTGGCGCATCGCCAGCATCCCGAGGGTGGTCACCGTGCCGGCGATCGTGCCGGAGCCGGTCGGGTCGGTCGTGCCGCCGCCACCGCCGCTGGCGCCCAAGGCGCTGCCGAGGTTGACGACGCCGACGTCGTTGCAGTTGCCGCTGCCCTGCGCGGTGGCGATGCGTTTACCGTCGGCGGACACCGTCGGGCTGGCGTTGTAGGTCCCCTGGAAGGTCACGCGCGTGGCGCTGCCACCGGTTGCCGGAGCGCGGTAGATCTGCGGGCGGCCGCCACGGTCGGAAGTGAAATACAGGCTGCCCGAATCGGCGCTCCAGGTCGGCTCGGTGTCGATGCCGAAGTGGTTGGTGATCTTGGTCAGCGCGCGGCTGCCCAGATCCATGACGTAGACCTCGGGGTTGCCGCTGCGCGAGAGGGTCATCGCCAGCCTGCGGCCATCGGGCGAAAACGACGGTGCGCTGTTGATGCCGCGGAACGTCGCCACCTGCTCGCGTGCCCCGCTGCCGATGTTCTGGATGAAGATCGTCGAGTTGCCGCCCTCGAAGCTGACGTAGGCGATGCGATTGCCGTCCGGGCTCCACGAGGGCGACAGCAGCGGCTCGGGCGATCGCACCACGGTCTGCGGATTGTGGCCATCGGAGTCGGCGACCATCAGCGCGTACTGCGTGGCCCGGCCACTGCCGGTTGCGGTCACGTAGGCGATCCGGGTGAAGAACGCGCCACGAACGCCGAGGATTTTTTCGTAGACCGCATCGCTGATCTGGTGGGCGACATCGCGCATCGCGTTGCTGCGGGCGGTCATCGCAAACCCGAGCAGCCGTTGCTGGGTGGCGACATCGAACAGCTCGTACTCGACCCGGTAGCCGCCACCGGCGGCATCGATCACGCGCCCGACCAGCAGGTAATCCTGGTTCAGCGCACGCCAGGTCGGGTAATTCACTTCACTGCCACGGGTCGGTCGTTCGATGATGTCGCCCACTGGCAGGCCGCGGAACTGGCCTGAGCGGTTGAGATCGGCGGTGACGACCTCGGCGATGTCGGTCTGCGGCGGAGCTCCGCTTCCCTGGTACGGCATTGGCACCACCGCGATGGGCAGCGCGGCGGCGCTGCCGCCGACGATGTCGATCTCCAGACCCTGTTGCTGGGCCGCTGCGGCAAACGGCAGCAACGCGGCGAGCAGCGCGACCAGCCAGGGATGAACTCGTTTCATGCAGGTTTTTTCCCGAGAAGTGAATTGCAACCTGAACATTCTTAACAGCTCGGATGTGAACACCGGCTCAAGCTGAATGCAGCCCTCGCCCAGCGGCCGCGTTGCGCCGGCTCAGCGGTCGCGGGCTTCGAAGTTCAAGGTCAGGGTGCGCGAGAACACCGTCTCGAAGCCGGCGTACGGCAGCGGCTGGGCCTTGAGCACCGCGGCCTCGATCGAGCGGCGACCCTGTTCATCGTAGGCGCAGGGTGACGCGACCTCCGCGCTCATGACCTCTCCGCCGGGCAGTTGGCGAATGATCAGGCGGCAGCGCGCGCCGACGGGCACGGTCTCGGGCCTGGTCCATTTCGCCAGGATCGCCTCCTGCAGGGCGGCTGCGTACCTCGCCTGCAGGCCGGTGTCGGTCCCGGCATTGCCCGGTGGCGCCGGCGTGGCGACCGTGGCGCTGGCCTTCGCCGCACGGGCGTCGGCCACCTGCCTGAGGCGCTGCTCGGCGGCCTCGGCCTCACGCGACGCGGCGGCGCGCTGGCGGCGGATCTCCGCCAGTTGCGCCTTGCGCTCGGCCTCCATCTTTGCCAGGCGCTTCTGCCGCTGCACGTCTTCCTGGCGGCGCTGCTCGGTGAGATCGATCTGCTCCTGCCGTCGCCTGGCTTCGCGAAGTTCGTTGTCGTCGTGCGACCTCGGCGTGGGCTGGTCGACCACGGCCTCCTGCGCCTGCGTGTCGGGCTCGGGAATGAAGTCCTGCGCCTGCGGTTGTGCCGGGACCGGCGCCTCCTGCGGGACCGGCTCGGGAAGCGGTTGCGGGAGCGGCGCCGTTTCCTCCTCGACAGGCTCCGGCAGCGGGGCGGGCAGCGGCTCGACGGCCGGCTCCGGGCGCTCGGCCAGCGTGCGCTGCATCGCTTCGGACAACTCGCTGGCGTCGACCAGCTCGGCGCCCGCGGGCGCCCCGGCGGCACTCGGGCTGGGAGGCGTGCGCGACCACCACAGCCCGGCGAACATCAGCGCGAACAGCAGCACGTGCAATCCCAGCGCGAGCAGCAGCGCCTGCGCGTCGTCAGCGCGCGTTTCCCTCATCAGTTCGTGCCCTGTGCCTGCGTGTCGGTCTGGCTCATGAGACCGACCTTGTTGACGTTGGCGTTTTGAAGCAGCACCAGCGCGTCCATGATCTGCTGGTAGTTCGCGGTGCCATCGCCGGCGACCAGGACCGACACGCCCGGGTTCTGGCTCACGATCGCGCCCACCTTTGCGCGCAGCGCATCGGGACTTACCGCCTCGTTGCTGCCGGCTTTCACCGCGAGGAAATAGTTGCCCTGGGCGTCGACGGAGACGATCACCGGATCCTTCTTTTCGCGGATCGACTTGGCGTTCGATTGCGGCAGGTCGATGTCCACGCCGAGGTTCAGCAACGGCGCGGTGACCATGAAGATGATCAGCAGCACCAGCATGACGTCGATGTACGGGACGACGTTGATTTCAGCCTTGAGCTTGCGCTTGCGGAC
>JAHWKC010000336.1 GCA_019348095.1 Pseudomonadota bacterium
TCATCGCGGCGCCGACGATCACCCCAATCCACAACTCCGGCATCGCCAGCGTGGCAAGTGTGTTGTTGGCCGACAGCAAGTGGAGCAGGTCTGCGGACTGCTCGAAGTCACCGGGCTCGCCCACGCCGTCGCGGTAGAGCAGCTCGAGGCCGGGAATCGTGCCGAGTAGCAGGCGCCCGACGATGTTGGCCCAGAACCACGAGGCACCGAGGTCGAACAGCTGCATCAGGTCGAACCAGGTCACGAAGATGCCGGCGAACAGCGGCACCATGATCGCCCACAGGAACGGCTTGCTGCGGGCGAAGGCCGAGCACAGCAGCAGCCAGCCGATGGTCGGCATCGCCCACAGCGCATAGACCGGAACCGCGGCAACGAGCCCGCCGATGATGGTGAGCGGACTGGCCGGCCCCCACACCATGGCCCACGCATTACCACCGTGCAGCATCACCACCACGCTGATCATCAAGGCGAAGCCCAGCATGGTGGCCACCGCCGCGACCGTCGCCAGCGCCGGGGCGACCAGCCCGACGCTCACGACCTTCGACAGCACGGTCTGGCTGTCCGACAGCGGCAATGACTTCCAGAACAGTACGCTGCGGTCCTTGCGCTCGTCGTACAGCGCGCCCAGGCAATAGAAGAACGCCACGAACGCGAGCACGATGAAGGGCCATACCGAACTCATGAACAACGTGAGATTGATGCCCGCGGCAAACTGGTCCATTTCTTCGGGACCGAGCCGGCTGGTGAGCTGGGCCAGGTCCAGGCCATTGATGGTCACGCCATCGACCTCGAAGCTGCCTTCGCCGATCGCGCGCCGGGCGGCGATCAGGGCCACCACGATCGCCATCAGGGTCAGCAGCAGGGAAATGCCGCCGGCGATCAGCGGCGCCCAAAGGAAGCCGCCCTTATGCTCCCAATACTCGCGCTTGAGCAGCAGCTTGAACTTGTGGGTCGGGTGGACGGGCTGCGCAGCGCGCGGGGCAGCCGGGGCGGTGGTGTCGAGCGCGTTCATGCGTAGGTCCCTTTCATGGTGGCGACGAACAGGTCGGCCAGGCCGGGGGTGCGGGTCTCGCCGAGGCTGGACAGACGCTCGGCCGGCACGCCGTCAAACAGCATCACGGTCTTGCCGAAGGGCAGGGCGCGTTCGTCCAGTGGACCGAGCGCACGTGCCTGCTCGGCCTGGTCGGGGTTGACCAGTACCTCGACGAACCGCTCGCCCAGGGTGTCCATCTCGGTATCGAGCACGACCTTGCCGTTCTGGATGAACATCACGTCGGTGAGGATGTGCTCGATCTCCTCGACCTGGTGGGTGGTGACCAGGATGGTTTTTTCCTCGTCGAAGTAGTCCTCCAGCAGGCGCTGGTAGAACTGCTTGCGGTAGAGGATATCCAGGCCCAGCGTGGGCTCGTCGAGCACCAGCAGCTTGGCGTCGATCGCCATCACCAGCGCCAGGTGCAGTTGCACGATCATGCCCTTGGACATCTCGCGCACACGCATCTGCGGCTTGAGCTGGGTGCCGGCGAGGAAGCGCTCGCAACGGGCCCGGTCGAAGCGCGGATGCACGCCGGCGACGAAATCGATCGCCTCGCGCACGCGGATCCAGCGCGGCAGCACCGCGACGTCGGCGATGAAGCAGACATCACGCATCAGCTCGTCGCGCTGGGTGCAGGGATCACGACCGAGCACGGTGAGCTCGCCCTGGTACGGGATCAGCCCGAGGATCGCCTTCAGCGCAGTGGTCTTGCCGGCGCCGTTGGGCCCGATCAGGCCGATGATGCGGCCGGCGGGGATGTCGAACGCGGCGTCGTCCAGGGCCAGCTTGTTCTTGTAGGCCTTGCGCAGGCCCCGGGCACGGATCACCGGCGCGGAGGCGACGGTGGTATCGGCTTTGGGGGCGGTATCGAGCGGGGCATTCATCGTGCACCTGCCCGGGCCGGGGCCACCTTCAGCAACTCGTCGGCACTCAGGCCCAGTCGCAGGATGCGTTCCAGCACCAGCGGCCATTCTTCGGTCAGGAATCGTTCGCGCTCGTTGACTAGCAGCTTCCTGGCGGCTTCTTCGGTCACGTACATGCCCAATCCTCTACGTTTTTCGACAAGGGCCTCGTCCGCCAACTCCTGATAGGCGCGCGAGACGGTGATGGGGTTGAGCTGATACTCGGCGGCGACCTGCCGTACAGAAGGCAGGGCATCGCCGGGTTTTAGGATGCCGTCGAGCATCATCGCCACGACGCGCTCCTTCAGCTGGCGGTAGATTGGAGCGCCATCGCTCCACTGGATAGCGGTCATTGAGTCAACCCCGCGGTGCGAATGAGAAAAAAGGCATGACGAGGGTCTGCCGGTTACGGCGCGTGGTCTTGCGTGTCGGTTGCGATCGAACCTGGTCGGCACTGTCCCGTGGCGCGGAGGAGGCCGAGGTGGCCTGCTGGAACGCGGCCGCGAGTGCAGCGGCGGCCGCCAGTTCGGCGGTCAGCGCGGCGGCGTCGGCCAGGGTGTCGATCTCGGCAAGATCTGCGCGGACCCCGTCGGCGGCAGCTTCGGCGCGGGCGGCTGCGGCGAGCTGGTCAAAGCCGATAGCCGAGGTGGTGGCTTCGTAGGAGATCGGCCGCGTGCCGAGGCCGGTCTCCGATGGCGCCGCCGGAGTGGCTGCGACCAAGCCCAGCACCAGCACGGCGGCGCTTGCGGACAGGGCGATCAGTGAGTTGTGCAGCTTGCGGTTCATGGGGTCATCCTGCTGATTGCTAGACCGGTGTTGTAGGTGACTATAACACCTAACTTCGGCTCGTCAATAGCGCTCGGCGCTCTCGGCGACCCAACTAAAGTCATGGATATGCAGAAGCGCCCATGCCGATAAATCCCGGGGCTAACCGGCGGCACATGCCGCCCCGGTGCCGGGCGGTCGCGCCCCGGCTGCCGCCGCTCCGGCGACGGCCGCCGGGGCGGCGGCCGTTGGGAGTAGTCGAGCTCCAAGGCGCGCTGAACAGGGCTTTCAAAGATG
>JAHWKC010000337.1 GCA_019348095.1 Pseudomonadota bacterium
TCGCCGGGTCGGCGTCGAGAAAGCGGTCCCTGAACGCCTCGTCCACTTCGTAGCTGGGCATTGCGATGCACGGGCCGATTGCCGCGGCGATGCGGTCGCGACTGGCGCCGATTCCCTCCATTCCGGCAATCACTGAATCGGTGACTCCTGCGAGCGCACCGCGCCAACCCGCGTGGGCGGCGCCGACCACGCCGGCTCCGGCGTCGGCGAGAAGCACCGGCGCACAGTCCGCGGTGAGGATTCCCAGCAGAAGGCCCGGCTGGTCGGTCACCATCGCGTCGGCGCGCGGACGTGCGTCCTGCGCCCATGGTTCGGCGACGTAGACCGCGTCGGGCGACTGCACTTGGTGAACGGTGGCGAGCTGCGCGCCCGGAAGCACCGCGTCGATCGCGCGCTTTCGGTTCTCGGCAATGGCCTCGCGCTCGTCGCTGCTGCCCATTCCGACATTGAGGCCGGCTAGGATGCCGGTGGAAACGCCGCCGCGCCTGCCGAGGAAGCCGTGCGGAACCCCGGAAAGGCAGTCGGCGCGGATCACCTCGACGCTCATTTGCCGAACCCCACCGGCGCCGGCCAGTCCGGCGAATGGATCGCGACCACCTTGAACAGCTCGCCCATCTCGCCGGCACCGGACAGGCGGTTGCGGTCAGCCTCGATCTCAGCGGTCCGAGCCGGCTGCGCCGCGGCAAGCTCCCCACAGGGGCGCTCCATCTCCTTGCGAGGTTTGACCCGGTACATGCCCTTGTGATGCAGCCTTTGGCAAGGCAGGGACGCGACCACGAACAGGTGCTGCCTCGCGCCTGGCCCGGGTTGCGACGGTCGCAGGAACCTGCGCGCCCTGGATGCCGGGCCACAAAAAAGGCCGCATCGTTGCGGCCTTCTTAATGATCCACCGAACCGGCCGCCATCACGGCGTCCGGTTTGTGCGCAGATCAGCGCTGACGCGCCTTGAAGCGCGGGTTCGACTTGCAAATCACGAAGACCTTGCCGCGGCGGCGGACGACTTTGCAGTCGCGGTGACGGTTCTTCGCCGACTTCAGGGAGGACAGGACCTTCATGACAGACCTCGGCAACGGGATAGAGAAAGAAAGCTAGCCAGCAATTCTAGCGGGTACCTGCAAGTCCGATCAAGTGCTGGCCTGAGCGCGCGCCCTGGCGAGTCGTCGGCACCGCGGCAGCGGGGGCCGGCATAATGCACGACATGAACGATACCGACCTGAAAGTTGCGCCCCCGGTGCTGACGATCGATGGGCCTTCCGGCTCCGGCAAGGGCACCATCAGCCGCCTGGTGGCCACGCGCCTGGGCTGGCACTACCTCGATTCGGGCGCCCTGTATCGCGCCGTGGGCGTGGCGGCCGGATGGGCCGACATCGACCTGGCCGACCCGGCGGCCCTGGTGCGCTGTGCCTTCGACACCGAGGTGGGCTTCCGTGACGACGCCGGCGGCGAGTTGCGGGTGCTGATCAATGGCATGGATGCGACCGATGAGCTGCGCACCGAAACCGCCGGCGCGGCCGCTTCGGCTATCGCGGCGATCCCGGAGGTCCGCTCGGCGCTGAAGGAGCGCCAGCGCGTGTTCCGGCGTGCGCCGGGGCTGGTTGCGGACGGGCGCGACATGGGCACGGTCATCTTTCCCGATGCCCCATTCAAGGTGTTCCTGACCGCCAGTGCCGAGGAACGGGCCGAAAGACGCTATAAGCAGTTGAGTGACAAGGGAGTTTCCGTTACATTGGCGGGTCTGCTGCGGGAGATTCTGGCCCGCGACGCCCGCGACGCCCAACGCGCGGTGGCGCCGTTGCGGCCGGCCGAGGACGCCGTACGCATCGACACCACCGGCCTTGGAATCGATGCGGTGGTCGAGCGTGTGCTGGCCCGGGTCACTGCCTAGGCCTCCGGTGCAGCAACCAGGTTGCGGCTGGATCTCGGCCGCGGCCGTGCCGGCCCAGCGACCGGAATGTCCAGGTAGCAGACAGTAGTAGAAGTAGATGGCAGAAGCAGTACCGCAACACGCAACACGTAATAGAACCAGTCCCGTCGCAATCCCGCGGCGGATCAACCAACGACACATGGTGCAGTTCCATCGCACCACATAACGGGTGGGCCGACCACGTGCTGCTTGCGTTGCCTCTCTGGGGAACGATGCCAGCCGGTGCGGCCCGTGTGTTCAACCGGATATTTTTCCAATGACCGAATCATTTGCCGAACTGTTCGAACAGAGCCAGTCCTTCCTGGCCAAGCTGAAACCCGGTGCCATCGTGATCGGCACCGTCGTCGAGGTCCGTGGCGACGTGGTGGTGATCAACGCCGGCCTGAAGTCCGAAGGCATCGTGCCGATCGAACAGTTCCGTAACGACGCCGGCGAGATCGACGTGGCCGAAGGCGACCAGGTCAAGGTCGCGCTCGACTCGATCGAGAATGGCTTTGGCGAGACCGTGCTGTCGCGCGAGAAGGCCAAGCGCGCCATGGTGTGGGACGAGCTCGAAGAGGCGCTCGAGAACAACGAGACCATCACCGGCCGCATCAGCGGCAAGGTCAAGGGTGGCTTCACCGTCGACATCAAGGACGTCCGCGGCTTCCTGCCCGGTTCGCTGGTCGACGTGCGCCCGGTGCGCGACTCGACCTACCTGGAAGGCAAGGAGCTCGAGTTCAAGCTGATCAAGCTGGACCGCAAGCGCAACAACATCGTCGTCTCCCGCCGTGCGGTGGTCGAGAGCGAGCACTCCGAGGAGCGCGAGCAGCTCATGGAGAAGCTGGTCGAGGGCGCGATCGTGCTGTGCCGCCGCGGTGCGATCGCCCGCGTCGGCAAGAGCCTCGCGGTCCTGCAGGCCGGTGGTGTGGGCATGGTCATGTACGAGAACTCGGATGCCGGTGATCGCTTCACCGACAACCACCATGTGCCCTCTGTCCACGTCGACAACAGCGAAGGCCTGGCGATCAAGGCCTACATCGCCTCACTGCCGCCTCGCGGGGCCAAGGCGGC
>JAHWKC010000338.1 GCA_019348095.1 Pseudomonadota bacterium
ATCGCCTGCCTGGACGAGGCGCTGAACTACACCAAGGAGCGCATCCTGTTCGACCGCCCGGTAGCCGCGACCCAGTCGGCGCAGATCAAGATGGCCGAGATGGCGCGCCGCATCACCCTGGCGCAGCTGCTGGTGGTGCAACTCGGCCGGCTCAAGGACGCCGGGAACATGGCCCCAACCCAGGTCAGCCTGGCCAAGTGGAACAACTGCCGCATGGCGATCGACATCGCGCGCGAGTGCCGCGACCTGCTCGGCGGCGCCGGCATCACCACAGAGCACGCCGCCATCCGGCATGCGCTGAACCTGGAGTCGGTGATCACCTACGAGGGCACCGAGACGATCCACCAGTTGGTGGTCGGGCGCGAGCTGACCGGCATCAATGCCTTTTAAAAGCCCCTCTTCCTTGGCAGAGGCACAAACTCCCTTCTCCCGCACGCGGGAGAAGTTGCTCGAAAGGCGGATGAGGGCAGGCGCGACAGCAACACCAGCGCAGACTCCGATTATCTACATATCAGCATCATGACCCTGCAAGGCGTTGGGCTTGCCAGGCCCGCCTACGATCCACACCCCGACGGTGTCGCCGCAAGGCGTCCTCGCTCGCCCTCGCCCCAGCCCTCTCGCACAAGCGGGGAGGGGGCCTGTCCCGGAGCTCACCGAAATGTCGCCCATGAATCTCGGCCCCACCCTTGAAACTCCTCGCCTGATCCTGCGCCCGCCGCAGCGCGAAGACTTCGACGCCTGGGCCGAATTCATGGCCGATGTCGAGCGCACCCGCTACATCGGCGGCGCGCTACCGCGGCCGGTCGCGTGGCGCGGGTTCGCGGCGATGGTCGGCGCGTGGAGTCTGCAGGGCTTCTCGATGTTTTCGGTGATCGAGAAATCCTCCGGGCGCTGGATCGGACGCCTCGGTCCCTGGTATCCGGAAGGCTGGCCCGGCACCGAGGTGGGCTGGTCGTTCCTGCGGTCGAGCTGGGGCAATGGCTATGCCTTCGAAGCTGCCACCGCGTCGATCGACTGGGCGTTCGAACACCTGGGCTGGAGCGAGGTCATCCACTCCATCCATCCCGACAACCGCCCCTCGCAGGCGCTCGCACGACGCCTGGGATCGAGCAACCGCGGTCCAGGCAAATTGCCGCCGCCGTTCGAGGATTCGCCGGCGGAAATCTGGGGCCAGACCCGCGAGCAATGGCGCGCGCGGCGGATCGCGCAGCAAAGCGGGTCGTCCGCACAGGACGCAAAAGCCGCAAAGTAAAAACAATGCTGATTTTTCGTTCGCTGTTCTGTTTGTTTTCTTCTTCTGCTCTTTTGTGCGCCTTCGCGTCCTTTGCGGACCAGACCATCTTTTGACCCGACCCAAGCCATGGCAGCCATCCCCGACCCCATCCCCGCACGTATGAAGGGCCTGAACCGCGCCGAGATATGCGACGTCAACTTCAACGAGTTTGTGCGCAACTGGAGTGGCCGCGCGGATGCCGCGCCCGCGCCGGACGAGGCGATTGTGGATGGCAGCGCGCTGGATGCGGCGGGTTTCCGCGAATTGTTCGAATCGCAGCTGATCAGTCGGCACCTGGACCTGATGGCGCGCGTGTTGCGGGTCCAGAACAAGGTCTTCTACACCATCGGCAGTTCCGGCCATGAAGGCAACGCGATGGTCGCGCGACTCACCCGGCATACCGATCCGGCGTTCCTGCATTACCGCAGCGGCGGTTTCATGGCAGAACGCTTCCGCAAGCTGCCGGGCATGGATCCGATCATGGATTCGGCGCTGTCGTTCGCCGCCAGCAAGGAAGACCCGATCTCCGGCGGCCGCCACAAGGTGTGGGGCAGCAAGCCCTTGTGGGTGCTGCCGCAGACTTCGACGATCGCCTCGCACCTGCCCAAGGCGCTGGGCACCGCGATCGCGATCGAGGCCGGCCGCCGCATCGGCCACGCCCTGCCAATCCCCGGCGACAGCATCGCGACCTGCTCCTTCGGCGATGCCTCCAGCAACCACGCCACCGCGCAGACCGCGTTCAATGCCGCCGCCTGGACCGCCTACCAGAAGCTGCCGGCGCCGGTGCTGTTCGTATGCGAGGACAACGGCATCGGCATCTCGGTCAAGACGCCCAGTGGCTGGATCGCGCAGAACTTCTCGCAGCGTCCGAATCTTGATTACTTTTACGCCGATGGGCTCGACCTGGCCGGCGGCTACGCCGACGTGCAGCGCGCGGTCGAACATTGCCGCCGTACCCGGCGTCCGACCTTCCTGCACCTGAGGACGGCGCGGCTGATGGGGCACGCCGGCACCGACTTCGAAATCGAATGGCGCTCCATCGCGGAGCTGTGCGCGGTCGAGGCCACCGACCCGCTGTTGCGCTCGGCAGTGATTGCGCTCGAATCGGGGCTGATGTCGCAGGACGAGGTGCTGGCGCAGGCGGCGCAGCACGCGGAGCAGGCGCACGGTCTGTCCGAGATCGATCCGGAGACCGAACGAGCGCTCGTGTCGGCTATCCATCCGGCCTGAGGCGTCCAGCCGGGAACGGCGCTCCGTCGTCACACGGTGATCCCGTGGCCGACGCCGGTGAGCTCCTCGGTGCGCTCCCAGAGGGCCCGGGCGGTCGCGTCGTCCTCCGCCGCGCGGCTGCGGCCGGCCGGCGCCGGCGCGCCGCGCAGGCCCTGCGCCGGTCCCCAGTACGAGCCGCTCGGGACACCGTCTGCGGTGGCGGCGAACAGCTGGGGGAGCGCACCCTGCGCGGCGGGCTGTGCGACGACGGCGTTGAGGAACCGGTTGGCCGCGCCGTAGACCGCGGCCGACACCCCGCCCTGCATGGTCTGGCCCTTGCCCTGGAGCTCGGTCCTGGCGTAGCCCGGGTGAGCGGCGGCCACCGTCACCGGTGATCCCGCGTCCAGGAGGCGACGGGACAGCTCACGGGCGTAGAGCAGGTTCGCCAGCTTCGACTGCCCGTACGCCCCCCAACGGCGGTACCGACGG
>JAHWKC010000339.1 GCA_019348095.1 Pseudomonadota bacterium
CCATCCGATCGAAAAAACCGAAGCGCAGTGGCGTGAGCAGCTATCCCCGGAGCAGTACGCGGTCTGTCGTTGCTCGGCCACCGAGCGCGCGTTCACCGGCCGGTTCTGGAACCACAAGGAGCCCGGCACCTACACCTGCGCGGCGTGCGGCGCGCCGCTGTTCTCCTCGGAGACCAAGTACGAGTCCGGCAGCGGCTGGCCGAGCTATTGGCAGCCGCTCACCCCCGAGGCGATACAAGAAGTCACCGACGACAGCCATGGCATGCGTCGAATCGAAGCCAAGTGCACGCATTGCGATTCGCACCTGGGGCACGTATTCCCGGATGGTCCGAAGCCGACCGGGTTGCGCTATTGCATCAACTCGGCGGCGCTGGAGTTCGTGCCACAGTCGGCGATCGGCGGCGGCTGACCCGGCAGCGGCCATTCCAGGGAAAGCTGGAAGCCAGATGACCTCGATCTTGGTCTGTTCTTGTCCTTGCCGTGCGCTTGATTGATTCAACGCAAGTCGATCTGCAACGTCTGTGGAGTGGCGAGATGGATTGATTGGCGTTGAACATCAACATCAACATCAACATCAACATCAACGGCAACGGCAACGGCAACGGCAACGGCAACGGCAACGGCGACGGCGACGGCGAAGCGTGCCACCGTACCGGCCATGGCCGCAGCCACGGCAGTGCCGGTTCGGGGTCGGGCGGGGGAAGAGCGCCTACAAGCGAGGCGGAGTAGACGGGCCTCAGGGTGCCAGCAGCGCCCCGACGTGCGCCACGCTGCACTCGCGCAGCGCCTGCAGGTCATAGCCGCCTTCGAGCATCGACGCCAGCCGCCCATGCGCATGACGCTCGGCAATGGCGACCAGCTCGGTGGTCAGCCAGCGGTAGTCGCCGGCCTCCAGTTCGAGCTGGGCCAGCGGGTCGAGCCGATGCGCATCGAAACCGGCCGAGATCAGCAGCATCTGCGGACGGAACGCATCCAGCGCCGGCAGCAGGTGCTCGCGCCATGCCGCCCTGAAGGGTTCGCTGCCTGCGCCCGGCGGCAGCGGCGCATTGACCACGTTGCCGACGCCGTGCTCGTCGGCGCGGCCGGTCTCCGGATACAGCGGCAACTGGTGCGAGCTGAGGTACATCACCCGCGGGTCGGTCTCGAAGATGGCCTGGGTGCCATTGCCGTGGTGCACGTCGAAATCGACCACCGCGACGCGGCTCAGTCCATGCTGCTCACACGCATGCGCCGCGGCCACCGCGATGCTGTTGAACAGGCAAAAGCCCATGACCGCCGAGCCGGTGGCGTGATGACCGGGCGGGCGTACGGCGCAGAACACGCGGCGCTGCCCGCCGACGAGCACCGCGTCCACGGCCGCCACGCCGGCGCCGGCGGCGCGCAGCGCGGCTTCGGCCGAACCGGGGCCGAGCATGGTGTCGGGATCGAGCGCGATGCGGGTTTCCACCGGCGTATCGAGCACCAGCGCCAGCAGTGAATCGCTGTGCACGCGCAGCAACTGGCCGCGGGTCGCGCGCGGCGCCTCCTGCCACTGCAGCGCATCGAACGCGGCACGCAGCGCGTCGGTGACCGCCGAGAGCCTCTCGGGCCGCTCCGCGTGCGTGGGGCCGGGATCGTGCCGCAGGCAGGCCGGATGGGTGTAGACGTACACGCCGCGCTCAGCCCTTGCGACGCTCGTGGTTCCAGAGCACTTCGCCGTGGCCGCTGTCGCGCGCGAGCACGCGGGCCAGCACGAACAGCAGGTCCGACAATCGGTTGAGGTATCGCACAGCTTCGGGCCGCACTGTTTCCAGCTGCGCCAGCGTGACCGCCTCGCGCTCGGCGCGGCGGACGATGGTGCGGGCGAGGTGGCAGCGCGCCGCGGCCTCGCCGCCGCCGGGCAGGATGAAGTCCTTCAGCGGCGGCAGCGATTCGTTGAAGGCGTCGAGCTGCTGTTCGAGACGTTCGACATCGGTATCGAAGATCGCGGCATGGCCGGGAATGCACAGCTCGCCGCCGAGGTCGAACAGCTGGTGCTGCACTGAGGTCAGCAACTCGCGTACCGCCTCGGGCAGCTCGGCGGCGAGCAACAGCCCGATGCTGGAGTTGGCCTCGTCGACGGTGCCGTAGGCGGTGACCCGAGCCGAGTCCTTGCCGACGCGGCTGCCGTCGCCCAGGCCGGTGCTGCCGTCATCGCCGGTGCGGGTGTAGATCTTGGAGAGGCGGTTGCCCATGGGAGCGGGTGTGGGTCAATGGTGGGGAGTGAGAAGTGAGAAGCGAGGAGTGAGGAGTGGCTCCTTCGCTTGCGCTCGGGAGAGAGGCGTTTAGCCTTTCCCGAGGCCCGAACTTCAGACCTTCGAACCTTCAGACCGTCTGTGCCCGCAGCGCCGACACGCGATGGCGCAGCAGGGCAAAGCCGCCGAACAGCGCCGCCGCGTAGAACAGCGTGCCGAGCACGGTCCACTGGAAGAACGGGATGCCGGCGGCATACGAGGCGACCAGGCCGCCGGCGTTCTGCGGGTACAGCGGATTGCCCAGCCACGCCCCGAAATTGGTGACCAGGAAGAACAGCGTCGAGCCGGCCAGCGAGTAGCCCAGCACGCGGGCGCCGTTGACCTTGCCGCGCAGCCCCAGGCCCAGCACGGTGGTCAGCGCGATGCAGGCATACACCAGCCACATGCCGGCGCCGCCGAAATAGCCCGCGTAGAGGCCGCCGAAGGCCGCCGCCATGACCAGGTCCGATATCAGCAGCGCCGCCAGCGGCACCAGCAGCGCCCAGCCGCGCGAGGCGAAATACGCCCCGCCGAACAGCGCAATCGCCGTGACCGGCGAGAAATTCGGCGGATGCGGCAACAGTCGGGTCAGCGCCGCGACCACGATCAACGCGGCGAGCACCCACGGGCCGGGCGCGAAAAGTTTGTCGGAAAGCCCGGCCTTGTCGGAAGCACGCGAAGACGGGTCGGAAGGGCGGGAAGCGGGACGGTTCATAGTGT
>JAHWKC010000033.1 GCA_019348095.1 Pseudomonadota bacterium
GGCGCGGCCCAGCAGCGGAAGGCAGGCCTGGGTCAGCCACCAGCGCGCCGTCAGGTTGACGTGGATCGCGCGCGCAAACGCGGCCGGGTCGGTCTGCGCCAACGGAGTGAGTCCGTGGAAGTCGGCCGCGCAATGCAGCAGCCCATCGAGGCGGCCGAGTTCGGAGTCGATGCGTTCTGCCAGCTCGGCGTAGTCGTCCGGCGTGGCACCTTCCAGGTCGAGCGGGTACAGCAACGGCTGCGCCCCCGACTGGACGAGCGAGTCGTGCAGCCGGTTCAACTTGGGCAGCTTGCGGCCGAGCAGCACGACGGTCGCACCGGCGCGGGCGCAGGCGGCCGCGGCGGCGCTGCCGAGCCCGCCGTGGGCGCCGCTGATCAGCACCACGCGACCGTCGAGCACGCGATCGGCGTCCGTACCAGCTCCCGCCGCCGCACTCACTGCTGCTGGGTTTCGCTGATCATGCGGGCCAGGTCGCCCGACTCGAACAGCTCCATGGTGATGTCGCAGCCGCCGATCAGTTCACCGTGGATGAAGAGCTGCGGAAACGTCGGCCAGTTGGAGAAGCGTGGCAGGTTGGCACGGATCTCCGGCTCTTCGAGCACGTTGATCGTGTGCAGGTGGGTGGCGCCGGCGGCCTTGAGCGCCTGCACCGAGCGGCTGGAGAAGCCGCACATCGGGAACTGCGCGGTGCCCTTCATGAACAACACGATCGGGTGGCTGTCGACTTCGGACTGGATCCGTTCGAGCACGGACATGGAAACTCCTGCAATGGGTTGTTGCGCGGACGTGACCGTCCCGCAACATGACGGGGGGATAGAATGGGGATTGTAATCCCTGCGCCGCATCGCCGATGCACCGCCGCGCGGTGTGCGGCACCAGCAGCCTTCATCAGCCAGCCTTCACCCAGCAAGGAGTCCGCCCATGGCCATCGAACTGCCTCCCCTGCCCTACGACCGCACCGCGCTCGAGCCGCACGTTTCCGGTGAAACGCTCGACTTCCATCATGGCAAGCACCACAAGACCTACGTCGACAACCTCAACAAGATGATCGAGGGCACCGAGTTCGCCGAGATGCCGCTGGTCGAGATCATCCGCAAGTCCCAGGGCGGAATGTTCAACAACGCCGCGCAGGTCTGGAACCACACGTTCTTCTGGAACTGCATGGCGCCGGCGGCCGGTTCGAATGCGGGCGGCGGCGGCGAGCCGACCGGCAAGTTGGCCGACGCGATCAACCAGGCCTTCGGCGACTTCGCGACCTTCAAGCAGCAATTCAGCGACACCGCCATCAAGACCTTCGGCTCCGGCTGGGCCTGGCTGGTGCAGCGCCCGGACGGCTCCCTCGCCCTGGTCAGCACCGCCAACGCCAACAACCCGCTGACCGGCGACGACACCGCGCTGCTGACCTGCGACGTCTGGGAACACGCCTATTACATCGACTACCGCAACGCCCGGCCAAAGTACCTGGAGGCGTTCTGGAACGTGGTCAACTGGGACTTCGTTGCCTCGAACATGAAGTAAGCGGATCCATGGCGCCAGGACGGCCGGGAAACCGGCCGTCCGTTTCGTAGAGCGGAGCTTGCTCCGCTGCTTTCGCACAGCACGCGCTGCGGGGGCACAACGCAGCCGAGCAAGCTCGGCTCTACCGACTCCTTGCACAAGCTGGCTTTTGTAGGAGCGACGTGAGTCGCGATGTCGCAGGTCCACGTACCGATCGCGACTTACGTCGCTCCTACAACAGCCACGGCCCTTGTAGGAGCGGCTTCAGCCGCGATCTGGAACAGGCGCCGCGCGGACCGTCATCGAATCGCGGCTGAACCCGCTCCTACCACAGCGGATGCCCGCCACGCAGCTGCGCGACGACGGGGGCGGTTTGCGCATCGCGTCCGAGCGCGATCCCGACACGCTCCAGCGTCGCTGCCAGTGCCTCCGCCGAATCGGCCCGCAACGTCGCATGCCCGACCTTGCGCCCGGGGCGCGAGGTCTTGCCGTAATCGTGCCAGTGCCCACCCGGTTCGCGCAGGACGGCGCTGGCGGCGGGCATCTCACCGACCCAGTTGAGCATGCATGCGCGCCCGATCATGCGGGTATCGCCCAGCGGCAGCCCGAGCACCGCGCGCAGGTGGTTCTCGAACTGGCTGGTCTCCGCGCCCTCGATCGTCCAGTGGCCGGAGTTGTGCACGCGCGGGGCGAGCTCGTTGGCGAGCAGTTCGCCATCGCGACAGAACAGCTCCAGCGCGAATACGCCGACGTAGTCGAGCGCATCGGCCAGTTTGCGGGCGTGGGCGAACGCCGTTGCCGCCAGCGCATCGTCGGCCTGCGCCGGCGCCAGGCTGGCCGACAGCACGCCGTCGACATGCCAGTTCTCCGTCAGCGGCCAGGTGCGGAACTCACCGTCGCGGCCGCGCACGGCGACCACCGATAGCTCGCGGTCGAACGCGACGAACCCCTCAAGGATCAATCCGACCGTGCCCGCCTGCGCGCCCAGCGCGTCCCAGGCTGCGGCGGCATCGGCCGGCGACTTGATCCGGAACTGGCCCTTGCCGTCGTAACCCAGCCGCCGGGTCTTCAGGATGCAGGGCGTGCCGACCGCCGCGAGCGCGGCTTCGAGCTGGTCTCGGGTGTCGACCACGGCAAACTGCGGCACCGGGATGCCGAGCTCGCGGAACAGGGTCTTCTCGGCCAGGCGATCCTGCGCGACCGCCAGCGCGCGCGGGCTGGGAAACACCGGCTCGCGCTCGGCCAGCCACCGCGCCGATTCGGCCGGGACGTTCTCGAAGTCGAAGGTCGCGACGTCCACCTTGGACACGAACTCGCCCAGCGCCGCCTCGTCGCGGTAGTCGCCGACCACCATCGGCGCGAACTGCCCGGCGCAGGCGTCCGCGGCGGTGTCCATCACCAGGAACCGCAGGCCGAGCGGCGCACCCGACAGCGCGAGCATGCGCGCAAGCTGTCCGCCGCCGAGGATGCCTACCGTCGTCATGGGCGTGCGGTGCTCATCGGCGCGGGTCGTCGTTGCTGGCGACGTCGTCAGTCTGGCGGGCGCGGAATGCGGCCAGCGCCTCGGCAATGGCCGGCCGGTCGGCGGCGAGCATCGCCGCGGCGAACAGCGCCGCGTTGGCCGCGCCGGCATTGCCGATCGCGAAGGTCGCCACCGGGATGCCGGCCGGCATCTGCACGATGGACAGCAAGGAATCCATGCCGTTGAGGGCCTTGGACTGCACCGGGACGCCCAACACCGGCACCATGGTCTTGGCCGCCAGCATGCCCGGCAGGTGCGCGGCACCGCCGGCGCCGGCGATGATCGCGCGCAGGCCGCGTTGCCGCGCCGAGGCGGCGTAGTCGAACAACACGTCCGGCGTGCGATGCGCCGACACCACGCGCACCTCGTGCGGCACGCCCAGCGCCTCGAGCTTCGCGGCGGCGTGCTGCATCGTTTCCCAGTCCGAACGCGAACCCATCACGATGCCGACCAGCGGTGCGTGGCCGGCGGCGGCCGGCGATGCATTTGTCATGGTTCGACCCTGCGGCAAAACGGTATTCTAGCGAGGAAAGCGCCCGCGGGGCGGGCTGCGAGTCGCTCGCTGTGCTCGCTGCAAGTCGGCGGCTCTGCCGCCTGTAAGTAGTAAGGTAAGAGCAGAGGCCCCGGCTTGTTTTGCGCGGGTTGCTCCAACTTACAGGCGCGCCGCCGCGTTCTCCGCCTGCGGATCGCGCAACAGACAATCCGACCTTTGCTTACGGCCGCTTAGCGGCCGCCTTGCCCACTAACAGCCCGCGCCGCGGGCGACTCGGCCGCTCCCATGGATCGAAAACTGCTCGACCTTCTGGTCTGTCCCACCACGCGCCAGCCGCTGTTGTTGCTGGACGGCCGCGGGCTGGATGCGCTCAATGCCGCGATCGGGGGTGGCGGCGTCGAGCGTGGCGACGGTGCCGCGCAATCGGAACCGATCCGGCAGGCCCTGGTCACCCGTGATCGCAAGCGCGTCTACCGTCTCGACGACGGCATCCCGGTACTGCTGCCGGAGGAGGCGATCGACACCGCGCAGCTCGGCGACTTTCCGCGCGCATGAACGGAGGTTTCGAGCCGCCCTCGCCTGAGTCGATCGCGGCCGACGTCGCCCGCGCCCTGGCCGAGGACCTCGGCAGCGGCGATGTCACCGCCGCCTTGCTGCCCGACGCCGCCGACACCGCCTACCTGCTGTGCAAGGAAGACGCGGTGATCTGCGGGCGACCGTGGTTCGATGCCTGCCATCGGGCGCTCGATCCGGAGGTGGGCATCGACTGGCGCATCGCGGAGGGCACCCGCGTCGCTTCCGGCACGGTACTGGCCACGCTGCAGGGGCGCGCCCGCGCACTGGTCAGCGCCGAGCGCACGTCGCTCAATTTCCTGCAGACCCTGTCGGCCACCGCCACCGCCACCGCTGCCTACGTCGAGGCGGTACGCGGCACCGGAGCTCGGATCCTCGATACCCGCAAGACCATCCCCGGCCTGCGCCTGGCGCAGAAGTACGCGGTACGCGTGGGCGGCGGCCTCAATCACCGCATCGGCCTGCATGACCAGGTGATGCTCAAGGAAAACCATGTGCGCGCGGCCGGCGGCCTGGCTGCGGCGATCCGCGCGGCGGGCGCGATGCACCCGGGCCTGCCGCTGATCGCCGAGGTCGAGACCCTGGCGCAGCTGGTCGAGGCGCTCGATGAGGGCTGCGATCGCATCCTGATCGACGACTTCGACGCGGGCACCCGGCGCGAAGCGGTGCGCATCGCGGCCGGGCGCATCCCGCTGGAGGTGTCGGGCGGCGTCGACCTGGACGGGCTGCGCGAGATCGCCGAAGACGGAGTGGATTACATCTCGATCGGCGCACTGACCAAGCATGTCCGGGCCATCGACCTGTCGCTCAAGCTGGGCCCGCCACCGGCACTTTGAGCCTGCTCGCACTCCCGCGCCGCACCTCCGCCGACAGAGCGGCCAGGCCAAGCGGTGCGTCTAAGCCTGCCCCAGGTAGACCCCGATTCCGGCGAGCACCACCCCGGCAAGCAGCAACGCCACCGACAACCAGCGCGTCGTTGATCGGGGCGCCGCGGCCGATGCCGTATCCACATGCGCATCCTCGACCCGCTGGCTTGCGCCGATCAGGCGAAAGCGCAAGGTGTCGAAGCCGAGTTCGTCACCGGCCTTGACCTCGCCGCGCAATACCCGCCGGCCATTGATGTAGCTGCCGTTGCTGGAGCCCATGTCCTCCAACTGCAGGCCATGCTCGGTCGGCATCAGCCGGGCGTGCAGCCGCGACAGACCCTGCTCGTCCAGGCACACGCTGCATTCGGGCGCGCGACCGATGGTGACGGCGCCATGGACCGGAAACGTCCGGCCGAACACCGTGCCGGACACGCCGCGCAGGATGAAACGCGGCAGAACCGGGCGTACCGCGGTCGCGATCAGGTCGTTGTCGTCATTGGCCGGCATCGGCGATGACTCCCCCGGGCCGGTGGCCGGCGGCAGCGGCACCGGCGCGACCGCACCGATTCCGGCCAGCCGCGCCTCGACTCCATCGAGATCGACGCTGTCACCCGGCCGCAGCGTGATCAACCCGTCCACGGGCCGACCGTTGACCTTGATGCTGGTGCCCTGTGGCACGTCCAGCATCACCCCTTGCGCGGTGACGTGGAGCTGGCAGTGCTGCGGCATGACGCCCGGCCGATCCAGCACGATGGTCGCCTGCGGATCGGAGCCGACCCGGTTGACGCCCAAGCCCAGCAGGACCTGCGGGTGCTCCCCACCTGGAAATACCAGTTTCATTTGGTGCGCCTCTGCTTGTGCGGATCGTTCTAATGCGGATTGTGCGCCGCGGCCCTTGCCCTCCGGCCCCGGCATCGTCACATTTACTGCATGCCAACTCTAGTCCTTGTGATGATCGTTGCCGCGCTGGCGTTCGCGTTCTGGAGCGCCGGGCGCAGCGCAGCCGAGCGTGCCGAATCCATCGGCCGCAGCGCCTGCCGCGCCGCCGGCGTGCAGTGGCTGGACCACAGCGTCCACGCGATCGGCTTACGCCTGCGCCGTCAGGACAACGGCTGGCTGGGCTGGGAGCGGACATTCCGCTTTGATTATTCGCTCGATGGCGAGGACCGCCACGTCGGCCGGCTGGTGCTGCGCGGCGACCGTTTGATCACCTTCAGTGGCCCTCTGGCCCGGGATTCCTCGCGTGTGCATTGACGTATACGCCGGGCATCCGCACCAAGCGCCGGCAAGGCGAGCCGCTTTTCGTAGGAGCGCCCCATGGGCGCGATGCTCCTGCGCTGGGTCGGCCGGAGAAGGCATCGCGCCCATGGGGCGCTCCTACCGATCCCCGCCTGCGCGGGGATGACGCTCCGGCAAAGCCGCGCTGAAGCGCGGGCATTGCAAGGCTCTGGATCCCCGCACTCGCGGGGATGACGTTCCGGCAAAGCCGCGCTGAAGCGCGGGCATAAGGTCCTGGATCCCCGCCTGCGCGGGGATGACGCTCCGGCAAAGCCGCGCTGAAGCGCGGCCGGAGCGTCACTTGACGATGCGGAGGTGGCCGCCGCGGCGGGGGTTCGGTTGTCCGGGGCCGCCATCGTCGCCGCCGTCACCGTCGCTGCCGTCGTCATCGCGCTCGGGCGCCGGCTCTTGCGGGACCGCGGTCAGCGTGACCGGGCCGGCTTCATCTTCGGCGGCGTCCTCACCCTCATCGCCGACGTCACCCTCGTCGGGCAGGGCCATGCCCTGCCCGGTCTCGCGCGCGTAGATCGCCAGCACCGCGCCCACCGGCACCGAGACGGCCTGGCTGACACCGCCGAAGCGGGCGCTGAAACGGATCGTATCGTTGCTCATCTCCAGCCGCGATACCGCGCGCTCGGCGATGTTGAGGACGATCTTGCCCTCCTTGACCGCCTGGAGCGGCACCTGCACCGCGGGGCGGGTGGCGTCCACCAGCAGGTGCGGGGTCATGCCGTTGTCGGCGATCCATTCGTACAGCGCCCGCAGCAGATAGGGGCGGTGGCTTGTCATCGGCGCACTGTCTTCACTCATGTGTGCAGTTTAGAGCAGTGAGTCGCGCCTCGGGCACTGTTAAGCAGGAAAGTCGGCCGCTGCGCGGCCTGTAAGTAGGAGCAGCAGCACCAGCGGCCGCTGCTCCACTTACCGTTTACAGCGAGCCGAGCGAGCGACTCACAGGCGATGCAGCCGATGCAGCGTGAAGTCGCGCCTGCGGCGCTGTAAACCGGAAGTCGGCGCTGCTCGGTCTGTAAGTAAGAGCAGCAGCAACAGCAACAGCGGCGCTTTTGCTCCACTTACCGTTTACAGCGAGCGCAGCGAGCGACTTACAGGCGGCGCAGCCGCCGGCTTACAGTGAGCGCAGCGAGACTACGCGGGCAGCTCGCGCAGCTTGCGCTCCTGCTCGGTCAGGCTGCGGGTGAAGCCGGGATTGCGGAAGATCCGGTTGCCGTAATCCTCGATCGCCTTGCCGTCCTTGGGCAGCGGCACGCCGAGTGCGGGCAGTCGCCAGATGATCGGCGCCATGGCGCAGTCGGCCAGGCTCATTTCGGTGTTGAGGAAGAACTTGTAGGCCTTGAACAGCGGCACCGAGGCGGTCAGCAGCTCCTTCAGGCGCTTGCGACCGGCATCGGCCTGGGCCTTGTTGCCCAGTTGGACCGCCTGGACCTGCGGCACCCAGTCGTGCTCCAGCCGCAGCGTGCCCAAGCGCAGGCGTGCACGCGACAGCGGATCGACCGGCATCAGCGGCGGATGCGGGTAGCGCTCGTCGAGGTATTCACTGACCACGCTGGCCGCGTACAGCACCAGGTCGCGCTCGACCAGGGTTGGCACCGAGTGGTACGGGTTGAGGTCGACCAGGTCCTCGGGCGGGTTCTGCGGGTCCACCGGAATCAGGTCGTAGGTGACGCCCTTGGCCGCCAGCACCAGGCGCACGCGATGGCACAGCACGCAGTCGGTTGAGGAAAACAACGTCAGGGCATTACGCATACGTGGGCTCGCCGCCATCTTCGACCTCTCCAGCCACCGGTATCCGCCGGTCGCAAGACGCCCCCCACCCCGTGTGGACGGTCGTCACGGCCTCGAGCCACGCCGCAGCATCCGCTCAGGTCGGCATCCGGGCCGGCCTGGCAACGACGGGCCCGCGCGCGGCGCGGATCCCGTCACGATGACGCAGCGCTTCTACTTCACGTCGCGCCAGTACTCGGTCTTCAGCAACCAGGCGAGAAACGTGAACAGCGCCAGGAACAGGATCACCCAGACGCCCATGCTCTGGCGCTTGAGCGCAGCCGGTTCGCCGGCGTACTCGAGGAATACAGTGATATCACGCACCGCCTGATCGAAGCCATCGGCATCGAGCTCGCCCGGGCGGACGATTGTCAGCCCGGTCACGGGAAGATCGCCGGTCGCCGGGTCGGGCTCGCCGTATTTCGCGTGTTGCACGCCCTGCATTTCCCAAAGCGGGTTGGGCATGGAGGCGTTCGGGAACAGCTGGTTGTTCCAGCCCAGCGGGCGCGATTCGTCGATATAGAACGATTTCAGGTAGGTGTAGATCCAGTCCGGCCCGCGCACCCGCGAGACCACGCTCAGGTCCGGCGGGATCTGGCCGAACCATTCGGTGGCCTGCTCGGGCGGCATGCTGATCTCGATGTGCTCGCCGAACGCGGCGCCGGTGAAGTTGAGGTTGTTCATCACCTCGTCTTCGGTCAGGCCCAGGTCCTCGGCCATGCGCGAGTAGCGCAGGTATTTGAGCGAGTGGCAACCCGAGCAGTAGTTCATGAACAGCTTGGCGCCACGCTGCAGCGATGCGCGGTCGCTGAGATCGGTGCCGGCCTGCTGCAGGTCACCGCCGGTGGCCGCGAGGGCGCTGGCCGACACCAGCATGCCAGCCGCGACGAGGGCGAGCTTGCGCAGCAGGCGCGTGGTCAGGAGCAGGCGCGTGGAAGGCCGGCGGTCGGAGTGCTGGCGGTCTGGGAGCGTGAACTCAGTCATGCATCGTCACCCGTTCCGGCACCGGCTTGGTCTTGTCGAGCTTGGTCCACAGCGGCATCGTGATGAAGAAAGCGAAGTAGAGGAAGGTCAGCACGCGGCCGATGATGGTCTCGACCGGGTCGGTGCCCGGGCCGGCGCCGATCTTGCCGAGCCAGACGAAGCACACCGCCAGCAGCGCCAGCATCAGCTTGGTGATCCAGCCGCGATAGCGCACCGACTTGACCTTGGCGCGGTCCAGCCACGGCACCAGGAACAGGATCGCGATCGCGCCGAACATCACGATAACGCCGCCGAGCTTGTCGGGCACCACGCGCAACATCGCGTAGAACGGCGTGTAGTACCAGACCGGCTTGATGTGCTCGGGCGTGACCAGGCGGTTGGCCTCGGTGAAGTTGTCGTGCTCCAGGAACCAGCCGCCGAAGGCCGGGGCGAAGAAGATGATGAACGCCGCGGCGATCAGGAAGAAGCCGACGTACACCGTGTCCTTGACCGTGTAGTACGGGTGGAACGGAATGCCGTCGGCCGGCGCGGTCGCGGACCAGCGGTTGCCCTTGGGGCCCTTTTTGATTTCCACGCCATCGGGATTGCTCGAGCCCACCTCATGCAGCGCGCCGATGTGCAGCACCACCAGCAGCAACAGCACCAGCGGCAGTGCGATGACGTGCAGCGCGAAGAAGCGGTTGAGCGTGGCGTCGCCAGGCAGGTAGTCGCCCATGATCCACTCGACCAGGCCACCGCCGATCACCGGGATCGCGCCGAACAGCGAAATGATCACCTTGGCGCCCCAGAACGACATCTGGCCCCACGGCAGCACGTAGCCGAGGAACGCTTCGGCCATCAGCACCAGGTAGATCAGCATGCCCAGCACCCATACCAGCTCGCGCGGCTTCTTGTAGGAGCCGTACATCAGCGCGCGGAACATGTGGATGTAGACCACGATGAAGAACAGCGACGCGCCGGTGGAATGCATGTAGCGGATCAGCCAGCCCCACTCCACGTCGCGCATGATGTACTCGACCGAGGCGAACGCTTCCGCCGCGCTCGGCTTGTAGTGCATCGTCAGGAAGATGCCGGTGACGATCTGGTTGACCAGCGCCACCATCGACAGCACACCGAAGATGTACCAGATGTTGAAGTTCTTCGGCGCGTAGTACTCGGTCATGTGCTTGCGGTACATCGGCGCCAGCGCCGGTGCCCGCTCGTTGACCCAGTCCATCACGCCATTGGCGCTGCGAATGAAGATGTTGGCCATGACTTAGGCGGCTCCCTGGCCGTTCGCGGGATCGACGCCGATCACGATCGTGTTCTCGTCCACATAATGGTGCGGCGGCACGACCAGGTTGGTCGGCGCCGGCACGCCGGCATAGACGCGGCCGGCCATGTCGAACTTCGACTTGTGGCAGGGGCAGAAGTAACCGCCCTTCCACTCGCTGTCGAACGGCTCGGGGCGGATCTCCGCCTTCATCTCGGGCGAGCAGCCCAGGTGCGTGCACAGCCCGACCAGCACCGAGACCTCCGGCTTGATCGAGCGCAGTTCATTGGACGCGTATTCGGGTTGCTGCTCGGGATTGCTGGAATCGGGATCGGCCAGCACGTCCTCATTGAGGGTCAGCAGGGCCTCCAGCACCGCGGGCGGACGGCGCACGATCCAGATCGGCTGGCCGCGCCACTCCAGCACCAGGCGCTGACCTTCGACCAGGGCGCTGATGTCGGCGATCACCGGCGCGCCGGCGAGCTTGGCCCGCGCGCTCGGGTTCCATGACTTGATGAATGGCACTGCGACAAAACCGGCGCCCACCGCGCCGACCACGGCCGTGGTTGCCGTCAGGAACCGGCGACGGCCGTGATTGACCGGCTCGTGGACAGGCGCGCCTGCCACGGCTTCGTTGCTAGGATCCTTGACCCCTTGGTTGGCCATCCGGCACTCCGCAAAATAAAGCTTGTATCGACGTTCACCGCGCAGCCAGCACCACTGGCGGCGGCTCGCGGCTCAAAGACGGGGAAGTGTAACGGAACGGCCGATGACTCGACAATCCGCAGCAGCGCCGGAGGCCGTGCCCGCATCTGCGGGCTGCGAGCGCGCATGCGACCGTTGCCGGGATGCCTAAAGCGGCAATTCCGCTTCTGTAGGAGCGGCCCAATGGCCGCGTTGCCAGTTCTCCGCGCCGCCGGTCGCGCCCATGGGGCGCTCCTACAAAAGCTGGCAGCAGACCAGCCCTCAACGGGCGACGGTCGCTCCGCGGTAGCGCTCGGCGAGGATGCCAACGCGCTGCACGTAACGCTGCGTCTCGTCGAACGGCGGTACGCCCTTGTACTTGTCGACGTTGCCCTCGCCCGCGTTGTAGCCGGCAGCGGCCAAGGTGACGTCGCCATTGAAGCGCTTGAGCAGCCACGCGAGGTATTTGACCCCGGCCTGGATGTTCTGCGCCGGCTCGAAGGCATTGGTCACGCCGAACCGGCGGGCGGTGGCCGGCATCAGCTGCATCAGCCCCTGCGCGCCGGCGCGCGACAGCGCATTGGGATTGAACGCCGACTCGGCATGCATGATCGCGCGCACCACCGCCTCGTCCACGCCGTGCGCAGCGGCGGCGGCGGTGACTTCGTCGCGATAGGCCGCCACGTTGAGCCGCACGTTGCTGAAATCGACCCCGGGCTTGGCCGTGCAGGCGTAGCAGGTCTCCAGGAAGCTGTACCTGATGGTACGCACCGGGCTGGCGTTGGCCACCTTACCGGGGCGCTTGCTGGTGTAGTGGCGCACGCCGTCCTGGATATAGGAGTAGACCTGCCCCTGCACCAGCCGCGGGCCGCCTGCGCCTGTCTTTGCCGGCGTGACCGGCGGCACGGCGTCGTTCGTCACCGGCGCCGCAGCGTCCAGGTTGGCGGTCGCGGTGCCAGAGGCGGACGCAAGCGCGGCCGGGGAGGCGGCGACGTTGTTGGCCAGGGTGGCGCTGCCGGCCGCGACGCGATCCGGGGTCAGGCGCGGCTGGGGCGACTCGCCGGCGCCGTAGCGACTGACCGGGCTGCAGCTCGCCCCCGGAATGCGCTTGCTGACATAGCTGCGGGCGCCATCGCTGCCGTCGCAGCGGAACACGGTGCCCGCCATGGCTGGCGCAGCGGCCAGCAGGCAGGCGATTCCCAGCAGCGGCAGTGTGATACCCCCCCTCATGGACGCGAGTGTCCCCGTTCGCACGGACCTTGCCAAGTGGCGCGTTCGGGAACCGCGATGCGGGTCGTCTTTGCGGTGGCCGGACAGCGGCCGGACAGGCATCGCGCCTGAAGGGACCGCGCCGCCGCGCCCGGCTGGTCGGTAAGAACCTTTAAACTGGCGGGCATGACCATCGCCTGCCCCCCGCCTGCCCCGGCGCCTGACGACACGGCCGAGCGCGAACCGTCGCGCGGCAAGCTCTTCATCGAAACCCACGGCTGCCAGATGAACGAGTACGACTCGGTCAAGATGGCCGACGTGCTGGCGGCCAGCGACGGTCTGGAGCTGACCACGAAAGTCGAAGAAGCCGACGTGATCCTGGTTAATACCTGCTCGATCCGCGAAAAAGCCCAGGAAAAGGTATTCAGCCGGCTCGGCCGCTGGAAAAAGCTCAAGGCCGACGGCAAGCCGGTCCTGATCGGGGTCGGCGGCTGTGTGGCGAGCCAGGAAGGCGAGGCGATCGTCAAGCGCGCGCCCTATGTCGACCTGGTGTTCGGGCCCCAGACCCTGCACCGGCTGCCCGAACTGATCCGCGACCGCCGCGCGTCCGGCCGGCCACAGGTCGACATCAGCTTTCCGGAGATCGAGAAGTTCGACCGCCTGCCAGAACCGCGCGCCGAAGGCCCGAGCGCGTTCGTCTCGATCATGGAGGGCTGCAGCAAGTACTGCAGCTTCTGCGTGGTGCCCTACACCCGCGGCGAGGAGATCAGCCGCCCGTTCGAGGACGTGCTGGTCGAAGTCGCCCAACTGGCGGCGCAGGGGGTGCGCGAGATCAACCTGCTCGGTCAAAACGTCAATGCCTATCGCGGACCGTACGGAGATGGCACGTGCGACGGCCCGGGTGCGAGCGAAGCGCAGTATGCCGATCTGGGCCTGCTGATCCGCACCATCGCCCAGATCGAGGGCATCGGCCGGATCCGCTTCACCACCTCGCACCCACTGGAGTTCTCCGACTCGCTGATCGAGGCGTATCGCGACGTGCCGGAATTGGCCAACTACCTGCACCTGCCGGTCCAGGCCGGCAGTGACCGGGTGCTGGCGGCGATGAAACGCGGCTACACCGCGCTCGAGTTCAAGCAGAAGATTCGCAAGCTGCGCGCAGTGCGGCCTGACATCTCGATCAGCTCCGACTTCATCGTCGGCTTCCCGGGCGAGACCGAGGCCGATTTCGAGAAGACCATGAAGCTGATCCAGGACGTCGGCTTCGACCAG
>JAHWKC010000340.1 GCA_019348095.1 Pseudomonadota bacterium
CTTGGACTTGGTGACCGAGTCGTTGACGTTGATCGCCGGGATCAGCAGCTTGCCCTGCCCGGCCAGCTGGTAGAGGCGGTGCACGCCGGTGGTGGTCTCCTCGGAGACGCCCTTCCAGTCCTTGACCACCGTGTGCCAGAAACCCGCGCGCTCGGCATGCACGCGCTTGAGCAGGTTCTTGATGACCTGCTCCTCGTGCGAGGACGCGGGCTCGTCCACCCAGGTGCTGCCGTTCTCGAGTTCATAGCCCTTGTGGATCAGCAGGGTGACGTCGCCGCCGTCGTCGACCACCAGCTGCGGGCCGAGGAACTCGCCGTCGCCCGCGCCGGGGAAGCTCAGCGCGTCGAGCGTGCAGTCCCAGTACTCCTCCAGCGACTCGCCTTTCCAGGCGAACACCGGCGTGCCGGTCGCGGCGATCGCGGCGGCGGCGTGGTCCTGGGTCGAGAAGATGTTGCACGAGGCCCAGCGCACGTCGGCGCCGATGTCCTTCAGGGTCTCGATCAGCACCGCGGTCTGGATGGTCATGTGCAGCGAACCGGTCACGCGCACGCCCTTGAGCGGCGCCTCGGAGGCGTACTTGCGGCGGATCGACATCAGCCCCGGCATCTCGTGCTCGGCGATGTCGATCTCCTTGCGGCCCCAGTCGGCCAGCGAGATGTCGGCGATCTTGTAGTCGCCCTCGGTCGAGAATTGTCGGGTGGAAGCAGGCTTGGCTACAGCGTTCATGTGAAGCTCCGGTGTGTTTTGCCCCCTCTCCCGCTCGAGGGAGAGGGTTGGGGTGAGGGCAGGGCAAACCGGGCGCCGTTGATCGATGGATTCCGCCGAGCCTGGCCGTTCTGGGGGCATGGAGATGCCCGACGGTCGCAGCGCCCCTCGGCGAACCGGCCAATTGTACCTGCGCGGCGTCTCGCACAACCCGTAGAGCCGGGCTTGCCCGGCTGCTTTGGCTCTCCTCGCGCAGCGGGGCAGGCTCGCCTCTACCGCCGCGCGGAGGCCATCCGGTACTTGCGTCACTGCCTCGTGTGGCCTGGCTGTGGCATCGTGGCCGGGATGCGGCGTCGGCCGCCATTCGCCATTCCACTGGGGACTTCCATGCACCACACGCTGCGGCGCGCCTGCGCCACCATCCTGCTGGTCGCGCTGCTGCCACTGGGCCTGTCGGCCCAGCCGGTGCCCGCCAACGGCTACCAGACCCCCGCGCCGGCGCTGCAGGCGCTGGTCGATGCGCCGCGCCCGCCGCAGCTGTCACTGAGCCCGGACCGCGACATGCTTGCTTTCATCCAGAGCCCGGCGCTGCCCAGCATCGTCGACGTCGCGCAACCGGAGCTCAAGCTGGCCGGCATCCGCATCAACCCGCGCACCTATGCGCGCAGCCAGTTCTCCTTCGGCAGCGACCTGTGGCTGACGGACATTGCCACCGGCGAGCAGCATCGCATTGCCGGCCTGCCGACGGAGCTGGCGCTGGTGTCGCTGTCGTGGTCGCCCGACCAGCGACACCTCGCGCTGAGCCACGTCGACAAGGCCGCCGGTGAGCTGCAGTTGTGGCTGGTCGAGGTCGCCACCGGCCAGGCGCGCCGGCTCGGCAGCCAAGCGCTCAATGCGGTGGCCGGGCGCGGCTACCACTGGCTGCCTGACGGCCAGCGCCTGCTCGTCACGCTGCGCGCGGGTGGCGAACCGCCGGTGTCCGACGGCGTGCCGAGCGGGCCGAACATCCAGCAGACCGGCGCCGGCGGGGCCGTACGCGCGGTGCGCACTTACCAGGACCTGCTGCGCAACGAGCACGACGCGCGCACGTTCGAGCATTACCTGCACTCGCAGCTCGCGCTCGTCTCGCTCGACGGCACGCAGCAGACCCTCGGCACGCCCGAGCTGCGCACGACCGCCGCGCCGTCGCCCGACGGCCGCCACGTGCTCAGCGTCGCAATCGAGCGACCGTTCTCGTACCTGGTGCCGTACTCGCGTTTCCCGCGCCGGATCGAGGTGCTCGGGCTCGACGGCACCCCGGTGCACGAAGTCGCACGCCTGCCCCTGATCGAGGGGCTGCCGACCGGCAACGACGCCGTGCCGATGGGCGTGCGCAGCATCGCCTGGCGCAGCGACGCGCCGGCCACTCTGGTCTGGGCCGAAGCCCAGGACGGCGGCGACCCGAATCGCGAGGCCGAGGTGCGCGATGCGGTGTTTGCCCACGCCGCACCGTTCGAGGCCGAACCGGTGACGCTGGCGCGCCTGTCGATGCGTTACGGCGGCACCACCTGGGGCCGCGGCGACCTGGCGCTGCTCAGCGAGTACTGGTGGAAGACGCGGCAGACCAAGCAGCGGCGCATCGCCCCGGACGCGCCGGACCGCGCGCCGGAGTTGATCGTCGAGCGCTCCTTCGAGGACCGTTACAACGATCCGGGCCGGCCGATGACCGCCCCCGACGCCGCCGGCAACCCGCGCCTGATCATCGCCGCCGATGGCCACAGCATCTTCCTCGATGGCCCCGGCGCCTCGCCCGAGGGCGACCGCCCGTTCCTGGACCGTTTCAATCTGGCCGACAGGTCCAAGACCCGCCTGTTCCACTCGCAGGCGCCGCATTACGAGTCGGTGCAGGTGATGCTCGACAGCGACGGCACGCGCGTGCTGACCACGCGCGAGTCGCCGACCGAGGTGCCGAACTACTACCTGCGCGACCTTGGCGCCGACGATTCGGCACCGGTGGCGCTGACCGACTTCCCGCACCCGACCCCGCAACTGCGCGACGTGCAGAAGCAGCAGATCCGCTACACCCGCGACGACGGCGTCGAACTGACCGTCCTCGAACGGTATGGTGAGCGAGTCGGCGAGTTGGCGGTACTCCAGCCCGGCGAATCCGTGAAAGGCGGGATACAGCGCTGGCGCGGCGAAGTCGCATCCGGCGAGGTACACGTCCGGACCCAGCGCGTTGCGGATGAGGCAGGCGTCCGGCGCGTAGTTGCACCCCCAGTCC
>JAHWKC010000341.1 GCA_019348095.1 Pseudomonadota bacterium
GGACGTCGGCGAAGCAGGCGATGACCAGGCCGACGCCGGCAGCCGCCCCGTTGACCGCAGCGATGATCGGCGTCCGCATGCCCAGCTGGAAGGCGAAGTCTGCGGCGAAGGCGTCGGCCACCGCTGGCATCGGCGGGGCGGTGCCGCGCAGCCCGTCGTCGTACCCGCCGGAGGAGACATGACCTTCCAGCGCCTTGGCGTCGGCCGAATCGCGCGCCTTGCGCATCGCGGTGCGGATGTCGCTGCCGGCATCGAACTTGCCGACGTCACTGAGGTTGCGCGCGACCCAGCCCGAGCCGCGGCCGTCCTCGGTGCGCACGGTGCAGGTGTAGTCCATTGCCGAGGACTTCTGGTAGGCGAAGTTGCCGTTGCTGTTGGCCATCGCGAAAAAGCCCTGGCCATCGGCGAGGAAGCCCGCCGCGACCAAGCCATCGGCCTTGCACGGCGCGATCGAGTCGGCGGCGACCTGGGCCCGGTAGGCCGGGGTGATCGCGGCGGTTGTGGCGTTGAAGGTCGGGCTCGGCTTGTAGGCCTGCTTGCCGATCGCCGGGACGAACTCGGGGTTCTCCGGCGCGAGCTTGGCCAGCTCTTCGGCGCGTCCCACCACGCGGGCCAGCGCCGCATCGTCGAACTCGTTGATCGTCGCGGTGCCCACGCGCTTGCCGAACGCCACCTGCACCGCAAGCTCGGTATTGCTGACCAGCCCGCTGGTGGAGACGTTGTTGAGGGCGAAACGGATGTTGCCGTCGACCGCACCCTGCAGCGTCGCGGTGCACTCGTCGGCGCTCGACAGCGCGACGACCTTGTCGAGGATGGTCTTGGCTTCCTGTTCGGTGAACATACCCATATCGAATCTCCTGGCGCTCAGCCGAGGCTGCGTGCGGTGTTGATGACGTTGATGCCGTCGAAGCGTGTGGTGCTGGAACCGTGCGAGACCGCAGAGACCTGCGAGGGCTGGCCCTTGCCGTCGAAGAACGAGCCGCCGAGGCGGAAGTCACGCTCATCGCAGACCGCGCTGCAGGCGTTCCAGAACTCCGGCGTGCGGATCTGGTAGGCCACGTCCTCGATCATGTGCGTGACCTGGCCGTCCTTGACCTCGAAGAACAGCTGGCCGCCGAACTGCGCGTTGTAGCGCTGCTGGTCGATCGAGTACGAACCACGGCCGAGGATGTAGATGCCGTTGTCGATCTGCTTGACCATCTGCGCCGGCGACAGCTCGGACTTGCCCGGCGCCAGCGACACGTTGGGCATGCGCTGGAACTGCACGCTGGACCACGAGTCGGCGTAGGAGCAACCCTGCGAGGCGGACTCGTCGATGATGTGGGCCTGATCGCGGGTGGCCTGGTAATTGACCAGCACGCCGTCCCGGATCAGGTCCCAGCGCTTGCCCGGGATGCCCTCGTCATCGAAGCCGACCGCGCCGAGCGAATGCGGCTGCGTGCGGTCGGCGAAGATGTTGACCTGCTCGCTGCCGTAGCGGAAATCGCCGGCACGCCACTTGTCCAGCGTGGCGAAGCTGGTGCCGGCGTAGTTGGCTTCAAAGCCGAGCACGCGGTCGAGTTCCAGCGGGTGGCCGACCGACTCGTGGATGGTCAGGAACAGATGGCTGGGGTCGAGCATCAGGTCGTACTTGCCGGGCTTGACCGATGGCGCCTTGAGCTTGGCCTGGGCATCGCGCGCCGCGGCGGCGGCGTCGGCGACGATGTCGTAGGAGTCCGAATACATCACCACCCCGCCGGGTAGCTCGAAGCGGTGCTCCGGGCGCGCATCCAGGAACTCGTAGCCCATGCCCATCGGCGGGGACAGCCCGTCGCGGGTGCGGAAGCTGCCGCCGTCCTTGTCGATCGCGGTGACGGTGAACGGCGTCCAGATGCGGTGGATGTCCTGGTCGATGTAGGAGCCGTCGGTGGAGGCGAAATACTTCTGCTCGTTGACCTGGAACATCCGCGAGGCGACGAAGCTGGCGCCGGCGCCCATCGCCGCGGCATTGGTCGCCATCAGCAGTTCGACCTTGTCCTTGACCGGCACCGCCATCGCGTTGCGCTCGATCGGCGTGGCCCAGGCGACCTCGCCGACACCGGAGGCGGGCACGAGCTGCACCGGCGCGGTGCTGGTCTTCGCGTTGGCCTTGGCGATCGCCAGCGCCTGGCGCGCGGTCTCGGCCACGGCATCGCCGCGCAGGTCGTTGGTGGCGGCAAAGCCCCAGGCGCCATTGGCCAGCACGCGGATGCCGACGCCGGTCGATTCAGTGTTGACGATGTTCTCGACCTTGTGTTCCCGGGTGGTGATGAACTGGCGCAGGTAGCGGCCGATGCGCACGTCGCAGTAGCTCGCGCCGCCGGACCTGGCCGCTTCCAGGGCGATGTCGGCCAGGCGCTTCTTGACTGCTACATCGATGCGCGTGGTCAGCTCCTCGGCCGCGATCGCGCGGCCGAACGCGGGCATCAGCAGCAGGCCGAGCCCGGCGCCGGAAGCCTTCAGGAAGTCGCGACGATGGATGCCCCCCGCCATCAACCCAGGTTCCGCGCGGTGTTGATGACATTGACGTCGTTGAACCGCGCCGTGCTCGAGCCGTGCGAGACCGCAGACGACTGCGAGGGCTGGCCCTTGCCGTCGAAGAACGAGCCGCCGAGGCGGTAGTCGCTTTCGTCGCAGACCGCGGCGCAGGAGTTCCAGAACTCCGGCGTCCGGATCTGGTAGGCCACGTCCTCGACCATGCCGGCGATCTGGCCGTCCTTGATCTCGTAGAACAACTGGCCGCCGAACTGTGCGTTGTAGCGCTGCTGGTCGATCGAGAACGACCCGTCGCCGATGATGTAGATGCCTTTCTCGACGTCCTTGATCATGTCGGCGACGCTGAGCGGCGTCTTGCCCGGCGCCAGCGAGACATTGGGCATGCGCTGGAACTGCACGCTCGACCACGAGTCGGCGTAGCAGCAGCCCTGCGAAGCGTCCTCGCCGAGCATG
>JAHWKC010000342.1 GCA_019348095.1 Pseudomonadota bacterium
GTCGGTACGGCCGCCATGGTCTTGCTCGCGGACCTGTTGCTGCCCGACCGCGGTTCGGTCAGCGACGCCGTCACCGACGAGGTGCGTGAGTTCAGCGTGACGATGACGGTCGTGGAAAACGGCCCGCTCGACGGCGTATCGGTCGAAGCAGGTGGGCTGCGCCACCTGCAGGGCGTCTACCTCGCGCAGATTCAGCGAGACGACGAAGTCATCACCCCGGTGGCACGCAAGGAGCTGCTGCGCGGCGGCGACCTGCTGCTGTTCGTCGGCCGCGTCACCGACATCGTCGACCTGCAACGCCACCGCGGACTGGTCTCAAGCGAGTACCGGCAGTTGACCCGGCTGGACGGCGCTGGGCACGGGTTCTTCGAGGCGGTCGTCGGCGCCGAGTCCGCGCTGGTTGGTCGCACGTTGCAGGAGATCGGCTTCCGCGGCCGCTACCGCGCCGCCGTCCTGGCGGTGCACCGCGCCGGCTCCCGCATCGACGAGAAGCTGGGCGACATCAGGCTGCGCCTGGGCGACACCTTGCTGATCCTGGGTGACGAGGACTTCCGGGATCGCTGGCGCGACTCCCGCGACTTCCTGGTCATCGCACCGCTGGGCGGCATCCCGCCGACACAGCCGCGCAAGGCGGCGCTGGTGACGGCGATCGGGCTGATCTTCGTCGTCGTCACATCGTTTGAGTTGGTGCCGCTGCTCAACGCGTCGCTCGGTGTCGCCATTGCGCTCATGGCGACGCGCGTGCTGACGCTGCGCCAGGCGCGCAACGCGCTGGACCTGGACATCCTGGTGCTCATCGCGGCCGCGTTCGGACTCGGCGCTGCGGTGACCGAGAGCGGCCTCGGTGAGGTCATCGCGCGGCTGCTGGTCGGGGGCATGTCGCCGCTGGGCGCCGTGGGTGCGATGGCGGGCGTGCTCATCGCCACGATGGCGCTGACGGAGTTGATCTCCAACAACGCGGCTGCAGCCTTGATGTTCCCGATCTCGCTGTCGACGGCGACCGCACTGGGCGTGGACCCGACGGCCTTCATCGTCACGATCATGCTGGGCGCGAGCCTGTCGTTCCTGACGCCGATCGGCTATCAGACGAACCTGCTGGTGTACGGCTTGGGCAACTACAAGTTCAGCGACTACACCCGCCTGGGCATTCCCCTCAACCTCATCAGCGTCGTGCTGATCATGCTCCTGGTCCCACGCGTGTTCCCGTTCTAGCGTGCGCCCCGGACGACCCCTCCGAACCTCCGGCACGCTCCGCAGTCAGCGCGCGTTGAAGTATTTGGCTTCGGGGTGGTGAACGATGAGTGCGTCGGTTGACTGCTCGGGGTGCAGTTGGAACTCCTCGGACAGTTCCAGGCCGATCCGGCGCGGGTCGAGGAGTTCGAACAGCTGCTGGCGGTCCTCGAGGTTGGGACACGCCGCGTACCCGAAGGAATAGCGCGACCCCTGGTACCCCTGCCGAAACAGCGCCTCGGGCGTGTCGGCGTCGGCGCCGGCGATGCCAAGCTCTGTGCGGATGCGCTTGTGGAAGTACTCGGCCATCGCCTCGGCCATCTCGACACCGAGCCCGTGCAGGTACAGGTAGTCGGTGTAGCGGTCGGAGGCGAACAGTTCCGCCGCGCGCTGCGCGACGCGCGGGCCCATCGTCACGGTGGAAAAGCCGATGACGTCGCGCTCACCGGACTCGACCGGCCGGAGCGCCACGAGGCGCTGGAGGCATTTTACGAGGCCAATCGCGACGACTCGCTCATCGTAGACCAGTGGCTGGCGCTCAACGCCCAGGTGCCGTTGGTTCCGACAGTGGAGCGGGTGCGTGACCTCATGCAGCATTCCGCCTTCGACCTGAAGCGGCCGAACCGGGTGCGCGCGCTGATCGGCACCTTCGCCAACGCCAATCCGGTCGCCTTCAACCGCGCCGACGGCGCGGGCTACCGGCTGCTGGCGGAGGTTGTGCTGGCGCTCGATGCGTTCAACCCGCAGGTGGCGGCGCGGCTGGCGACGGCGTTCCGCAGCTGGCGCATGCTCGAGCCGAAGCGCCAGCGCCTGGCGAAGGAAGCGCTCGAACAGGTGGCGGCTGAGCCGAAGCTGTCGCGCGACACTGCCGAGATCGTCAGCCGATGCCTGTCGGCGCAGTGACAATGCGCTGATTTTTCGCGCATTTTTCGATTTCCCCGGCGATGGGCTGGACAAACCACCTCACTTTCGAATCAATGGGACTTTAGTGATTCGCATGTGGGGGTCGGGGTCGGCGGCCTGGAATTTGTGGTGGTCCGGGGGGACCATCCGCGGGGGAAGGCTTTGTCCAAAGCACAGCTCGGCGGGCTCTTCTTCAAGGAGCGGTCGCTCAGGCTACCGCTAGCGCCGAGCGGCTGGCCGGACCTGACGGTCAGCGACACCGCGCTGCGTTACCTGGTGGCGACACTCATCGCGCTCTTCCTCGTCTGCCTCGGGACGGCCCTGGTGCTGCAACTCGTGTTGAGCCGCGAGACGCACATGAGCACCCATGACCGGCTGTCCACCCTGACGCTGCAGGCGACGGCGCCGCGGCTGGCGCGCATGCTCGGCGGCGAGCGGCTGTCGGGCACCACGCTGGCGCATGCGAAGGAGATGCTGGGGAGCGGTGCGGCATGAGCCTGGAGCTGGTCCTGATCACCGGCATGTCCGGCTCCGGCAAGTCGGTGTCGGCGCTCTCCGTGCTCAAGCTGCTGCCCTATCCGTCGGCCCACCATCCATCGGGAAAAATCCTGTTCAAGGGCCGCGACCTGCTGGCCGCCTCCGAAAAGGAGATGCGACAGGTGCGCGGCGCCGACATCACAATGGTGTTCCAGGAGCCAATGACCTCGCTCAACCCGCTGCACAATGTGGAGCGGCAGGTCGGCGAAATCCTGCGCCTGCATCGCGGCGTGTCGGGGCGCGATGCGCGCGTCCGCACGCTCGAGTTGCTCGATCTTGTCGGCATCCGCGAC
>JAHWKC010000343.1 GCA_019348095.1 Pseudomonadota bacterium
ATGCTGGCGATCGGCGCATTCGTGTGGCTTGGCCTGGGTGCCGGGCTGGAGGGGCTGCCTGAGGCGCCGCTGCAGACGCTGGCGACCGAGCCAGCCGGTGGCTTCATGCCGCTGGTGCTGCTCGGCGCGCTGGCGATGTTCATCCTGCCGCACCAGTTCCACGTCGGCGTGGTCGAATGTCGCGACGAGCGCGACGTGCGCACCGCGCGCTGGCAGTTCCCGCTGTACCTGGTGCTGATCGCCCTGCCGGTGCTGCCGCTGGCGAAGGCCGGCAGTGCGCTGTTGGGCGGCTCCGGGGTGCCGTCGGACCTATACGTGCTGGCGCTGCCGCTCTCGCAGGGGCAGCACGGGCTGGCGCTGTTCGCCTTCCTGGGCGGCCTGAGCGCGGCGACCGGCATGGTGGTGGTCAGCACCCTGACCCTGAGCTTGATGATCGGCAACCACTGGTTCGCGCCGGGACTGCTGCGCGGGGCGTGGTCGCGCAACGACGGCAGCGACCTGCGCGGCTCGGTGCTGACGCTGCGGCGCGTCGGCATCGCGGGGATCATGCTGCTGGCGTGGGCCTACAGCCGCCTGATCGCCGGCAGCGAGGCGCTGGCCGATGTCGGTGCGGTGTCGTTCTCGGCGCTGGCGACCCTGACCCCGGCGCTGGCGTTCGCGGTGTGGCGGCCGCAGACGCCGCCGCGAGCGGCGGTGATCGGAGTGCTGGCGGGATTCGCCGCCTGGGCGTGGGTGCTGTTGCTGCCGATGACGCTGGCCGCGCAGGGGCTGGCGCCGGAATGGCTGCAGCGGGGGCCTGGGGGCTTGGCGTGGCTGTCGCCGGACGGGCTGTTCGGGCTGACCGGCTGGAGCCGGTTGGGCCGGGCGGTCGGGACCAGCCTATTCGTCGGCACCCTGGCCACGGTGCTGGCGTCGATCTGGCGGCGCGAGGCGCCGCGACGCATGCAGCGCGGCCTGGACGCCCAGACCCTGCGCGATGCCGGCCTGCGCTTTCTGCCGCGCGAGCGCATCACCCAGTTGCTGCAGGACGCCCCGTCCGACGGTGCGGTGCCGGCGCTGGCCGAGGCGCGCGTGGAGCGCGAACTGGCCGCGGTGCTCGGCTCGGCATCGGCGCGGGTGCTGCTCGATGCCGCGCGCCGCGAGGCCGGGCGCGACCTCGACACCGTCGCGGCGATCGTCGGCGAGGCCTCGGCCGACCTGCGCTTCAGCCAGCGCGTGCTCGAGGCGGCGCTGCAGAACATGAGCCAGGGCATCAGCGTGGTCGATTCGCGCCTGCGGCTGGTCGCGTGGAACCGGCGCTACGCCGAGTTGTTCGGCTTCCCGGAGGAACTGCTGCAGATCGGTCGGCCGATCGCCGAGCTGTCGCGCTGGGCGCTGCAGCGCCTGCCGCCGCAGGGCAGGGGTTCGCGCGATCTCGAGCGCGCGCTGTCGCGCCGTCTGGCCTACATGCGGGCCGGTACCGCGCATCTTTCCGAGCGCGTGCTGAGCGACGGCATCATCCTGGAGATCCGCGGCAACCCGATGCCCGGTGGCGGCTTCGTCGCGACGTTCACCGACGTCACCGCGTTCCGCCGCGCCGAAGCCGGACTGATCCAGGCCAACGAGACGCTGGAGCATCGCGTTGCCGCCCGCACCATCGACCTGGAGGCCGCCACACGCGAGGCCGAGCGTGCCAACGAGGCCAAGAGCCGGTTCCTGGCCGCTATCGGCCATGACCTGATGCAACCGCTGCACGCCGCGCAGCTGTTCACCGACGCGCTCGCCAAACAACTGGGCGACCCGGCGCAGCGCGAATCGGTCGCACAGATCAGCGGTGCGCTCGACTCCACCGGCGACCTGCTGACCGGGCTGCTCGACATGTCGCGGCTGGAAGCCGGCGGCCTGGTGCCGCAATCGCGCGACTTCCCGCTGGCGGAAGTGCTCGATCCGCTGGCTTCGGAGTTCGGCGCGATTGCGTCGGCGCGCGGTTTGCGGTTCCGCTTCGTCGGCTGTAATTCGTGGGTCTACAGCGACCCGCAGCTGTTGCGACGGGTGCTGCAGAACTTCCTGGCCAACGCGGTGCGCTATACCGATGCCGGCGGCGTGCTGCTCGGCGTGCGGCGCGAGGGCGACGGTCTTCGCATCGAGGTGCACGACACCGGACCGGGCATCGCGCTCGAGCAGCAGGCGGCGATCTTCGAGGAGTTCCGACGTGGCGAGGACGCGCCGGGGCAGGGGCTGGGGCTCGGGCTTTCGATCGCCGACCGCATCGCGCAACTGCTGGCCGCGCCGCTGACCCTGCGTAGCCGCCTGGAGCGCGGCACCGTGTTCGCCGTCCGGGTGGCCAGGGCGAACGCGCCGCCCCAGGCCGCCAGCGGCGGCACCACCGGCGGGCTCAAGGGCCTGCGCGTGCTGCTGGTCGACAACGACCCCCAGGCGCTGTCGGCCCTGGCCGGCGTACTGCGGCAGTGGGGTTGCGAGGTCGCCACCGCCGGCGACCGGCTCCAGGCGGAGCGGCACATGGACGATTGCCCGGCGTCGCTGTGGCTGTTCGACTACCACCTCGACGACGACGACACCGGCGTTGCATTGGCCGCGGACCTGGCCGACCGCCATGGCGCACGACCGACGCTGATCCTCAGCGCCGACAGCGGCCATGCGGTGCGGCGCGCGGTGCTGGATGCCGGCTACTCGTTGCTGGCCAAGCCATCCAAGCCGCTGGCGTTGAAATCGGTGCTCGACCGATTGCTGGCCGCACGCGAAGCGCGCGCGCCCGAACCCGCCCCGGTCGAGCCGTAGGAGCGGCTTCAGCCGCGAACCAGAACCGGTTTCAAGTGACCCGTCCGATCACCGCGAAAAGCTTTTCGTAGGAGCGACGTAAGTCGCGAACACGCACGCCCCCGGCCTGCGCGAAATCGCGACTTACGTCGCTCCTACATGAGGAGCCGATTGCTGGCCGCACGCGAAGCCC
>JAHWKC010000344.1 GCA_019348095.1 Pseudomonadota bacterium
CCGGCCATACGATCTCCTGAAGAGTTTGGCGCGTCATGACGACGCTAGGCGCGCACTGGTGAATGCCGCGTGCATGGCAGCAGCGTGAGCGCCCGGTGCTCGCATCGCGCAGCCAGCCCTACGGATCGGAGTATCCGAGGGCGCGGGCTTCGAACACCCCCGCGCCGGGGTCCTGTTCGAAGAACATGCCGCCGTTCCGGCTGGATCGACCCGGAACGTAATCGAAGGTCACCGTGCTGGTCGCCAGACTGCGTCCTTCGCGGGTGATCCGGCCCTCCACTTCGACCCCTGCGGCGGTCCTCGTCGTTTCGTTCGTGGCGATGATCTCCACCACGTAGCCGCGGCCGACGCGCGTGATCGCCCCGGTGTCGATCGTGACCACGGGAGGCTCGTCGCCGGAAGCGCCGATCGCCTTCCATCCAAGGAAGCCCAGCATCGCGAGGCTCAAGCCCAGACCAGTGCCTGCCGACACCCATTCCAGCATCGGCTTCTTCCTGCGCTCATCGGCTTTGGCCATGGTGCGCTCCTCAGATAATCAATCGCGCGGCCGCGGCGCCCAGCGCGGCGGGGAACGCCAGCACCACGGTCATCATGACGATGTCGGCTATCGCGGCGCCATCGGTGCGCCCGAACGTCCACAGCACGTAGACGCTGACCAGCACGGCGATGCCGTAGCCGGCAATGCTGTAGCTCAGCACCCCTTCGACGAAACCCATCTGCTCGGGAAAGGCTTCCTTTCCGCGGAAGTCCAGGGCGTAGACGAACGCGTGCATAAACGCGATCGAAAGCAGCACCAGTGCGATGCCCTGCAGCGGCGACATCTTGAACGCGATCAGGACCATTTCCTCGGTCGGCGCGACGTTGAAGGCCAGGAACACCGCGCCGGCCGCCATCAGCAGCAATTGGCCGCCGTAGCCCGCCTGCTGCTCCTTGGCGTCCTGCTGCCCCGGGTCGGCATCGCTTCCAAGCTGCCCGCGCGCCACCATCGCGCCGATGCTCGCGGGCGCGGCCTGAACCGCGATCTTGCCGACGATCTCGTCCAGCGACATCCCCGCCTCCAGCAGGCCGAAGACCAGCAGCAGCGTGGCCGATGCGATCACGCCCACGCCGATGGCGACGAAGGAATCCATGATGTCCTGCGATCTCGATGAGGTGCGCTCGAATCCCACCAGCCGCGACAACGGCACCAGCAGGGCGAAGGTCACCACCAGCAGAATCAACAGTCGCTGCCGGTCCATGTAGAAGCCCAGCCACCACATCTCCATGGTCATGATGAGCGGGAACGCGAACAGGATCGCGCCCGCGAACGCGCGCGCCAGCGAGGTGGCGTAGCGCCGGCTCAACTGGTCTGTGTCGCCGTCGCGATCGGCGAGCTCCGCGCCTGCATGGGTTGCGTTACTTGCGATGCCATTTCCCGTCATCGCCCTTCTCGTATCCGTGCTTCACCGCCGACCAGGCCACCTTGTGCGCGGTCTCCTCCCGCGATGCGTCGCCGCGGCGATCGTCCGGGTCCTGGTATTCGTTCCAGGCACTGTTGAACGCCTCCTTGTAGATCTCCTGGGCGTGTTTGGGAACGTTGTCGCGGACCGAATCGGGCAGGTCGTCTATTTCCTTGTAGGGCATGGGGATGCTCCTTGGCGCAATGTCTGGCGTGGCGGTGGCAGGGACGCCCGCCAGTACCGCAGCCTGCACCGCGGTTCAGCTCTGCTGGACCGGGTGACCCCGCCAGAACGAAACTTGTCCGACGCCCTGTCGAAGGCGCGTGATTACCGCTGGCCTGACTGGCGCGAGCGCACGCAGTCATCGTGCAGCGGAACCGGCCACGGCGTGCAACTCGCGCGCGGTAGGCGACTGCTGAAACGCAGAGAGACCCGCCTGGGGGCGGGTCTCCACGATCACTGCACTGGTGAGCGGCGGTTACCTGCGCACGTCCTGCTTGTGGTTCTTCAACGCGTCGGCAAGTCCGGGCACGCCCTCGGCGCCGGTCGGAACACTGATGCCGGATCCGGCGAAGTCACCGATCGGCTCGGCGCGACCGCCCAGGCATTGCCCGAGGAAGCCCTCGGCGACGGCATTGAACGCCTTGCTGTTTTCCGGGCGCGCAAAACCGTGGCCCTCGTCGGGGAACAGCACGTAGGTCACCGGGATGTCGTTGGACGCCATCGCCTCGACGATCTGGTCGGACTCATCCTGCTTGACGCGCGGATCGTTGGCGCCCTGCCCGATCAGCAAAGGCTTGGTGATCCTGTCGGCACGGGTCAGCGGCGAGCGTTCCTGCAGCCACTTCCTGCCCTCTTCCGTGCGCGGGTCGCCCATGCGCTTGGCGAGTTGCTCGTAGAAGCTGGCCCAGTACGGCGGCACCGTGCTGAGCAGGGTATTGAGATTGGACGGGCCGACGATGTCGACGCCGCACTTGAACGTCTCGGGAGTGAAGGTCAGGCCCGCCAGTGTCGCGTAGCCACCGTAGCTGCCACCCATGATGGCGACCTGGTCCTGCGTGGTGACGCCCTGCCCCACGGCCCACTGCACTGCGGCGAGCAGGTCGTCGTGCATCTTCCCGGCCCACTCGCCGTCGGCGGCGTTGACGAAGTTCTTGCCGAAGCCGGTGGAGCCGCGGTAATTCACGTTGAGGACGGCGTAGCCGCGGTTGGCCAGCCACTGCTCGGTGCTGCTGAAGCCGTACTGGTCGCGTGCCCACGGTCCGCCGTGCACCAGCAGCACCATCGGCACCTTGCTGTCAGCCTTGCCGTCGGCATCCGGGTCCGCACCCTTGGGCAGGGTCAGGTAGGAAACCAGTGCCGTGCCGTCGCGCGCCTTGATGTCCTGCGGCCACATCGGCACCAGCGGCTTGTCAGCCAGCTCCGGTCGCGTGTCGAACAGCTTGGCGAGCTTGTTGCTGCGGTTGTCGGAGCGGTAGTAGGTGGTCGGCTGCTCTGCGGCACTG
>JAHWKC010000345.1 GCA_019348095.1 Pseudomonadota bacterium
GGCCCCGCGATCCTTGTGGGGTAGGGCTGGCATTTTTAGGGTGATGCGCAGCCTAGCCCGCTCGGGCGCGGTCGCCGACTGGCGGAAGTCATGGCAAACCAGACCTGCGGCACACTCCTGCGGGAGCGCCCATGTTTTGTGGGCCCTGGCTGCGAGCGCTCTGCCGGTTGGTCCATAACCTGCGCCGCGTTCGCAGGCATGGCCCGCTGCTACGACCGCGCACCGCGTTCTGACGGCGCGTCGCGGGTTCCGAAGGAGCGCCTCATGGGCGTGATCGCTCTGCAACGCCTGCTGCCGTCGCGGGCATGGCCCGCTCCTACAGGAGACGTCTGTCCGCCACGGACCGGCTCATCCCTTCTTCGGCTTGCGCTTGGGCTGCAGCATCGTGCCGGTGCAGTTCTTCGCCCCGCAGCGGCAGGCCCAGATCTTCTTCATGCGCGCGGTGTGCGCCTCGTCCAGGGTGATGCCGTAGTTGTACATCAACTCGTCTCCGGGCTTTATCGAACGGATCGCTTCGATGAACACCCGGTCCTTGCGGCGATCATCGCCGTCGGCTTCTTCCAGCACCGCCTCGCAATTGGGCTTGCAGCTGTGGTTCATCCAGCGCGCCACCCCGCCCTCGTAGTTGGCGTCGATGACGTACTCGTCATTGAGCGTAAACAGGAAGGTGTGGCCGGAGTCGGCATCGCCAGTGTCGCCGGCGTCCACTTCCGCATGGGTCCGGCGGCGGCCCTTGTACTCGATGATGCGTTCGCCCTTGGCGATCGGCTCGAGGGCGAACACGCCATTGCCATGGATGGCGGAGCGGCGGGCGACGATCTTGCGCGGCATGCGGGAGTCTCGCTATTGATGAGGCCACATTCTGACCGGATGCCGCGGCCACGGCCAACTGCGTGTCCGCTTGCCACGCGTGATTACGTACTCGGGTGATCCTCAACGAGACAGCGGCCATGAACACGATTCGTACCCACCTCCTCGTCCTCGCCCTGCTGGCCTCCCTGTCCGCGTGCCAGCCCAGTGCCGAACCAAGCATGGCGGCCGCGCCGGCCGAGCAGCCAACGGCGGTCGCCGCGCCCGCCATGGCTGCGCGCGAGCCGGTCGACCTGGTCGCGCGCGGCGACTACCTGGTCCGCACCACCGGCTGCAACGACTGCCACACCGCCGGCTATGCCGAGCAGCAGGGCCAGGTCGACCGGGCGCAGTGGCTGACCGGTTCGCCACTCGGCTACACCGGCCCCTGGGGCACCACCTATGCGCCCAACCTGCGGCTCACTCTGGCTGAAATGGACGAGGCGCAATGGCTCCACTACAGCGCCCATCTGCGCACCCGCCCGATCATGCCGGACTTCGCGCTGCGCGAGATGAGCGAGGACGACCGCCGCGCGATGTTCCATTTCATCAAGTCGCTCGGGCCCGGCGGCGCGCCTGCTCCGGCCTACCTGCCGCCCGGGCAGAAGCCGCAGCCGCCGTATATGGCGCTGGTCCTGCCGGCGCAGCCGATTGCCGCCGTAACGCCCGATCAGAACTGAACCGCCGGCTGGATTACCGGACCGGGTCGCCCGACCTGGAGCCTCGGACTGAACGGTCGACTGCACCACTGCTTGGCCGGGACCGGCCTAATCAGTACAATTCCGGTACTGATTACGAGCCGTCACCGCCATGCTCCGCGTCACCAAACTCACCGATTACGCGACGGTCGTCCTGACCGTCCTGGCCGCGCAACCGCAGGGTCCCGATGCCGTGCTCAGCGCATCGGGGCTGGCCGAGCGCGCCGGGCTGGAAACCACCACCGTCAGCAAGCTGCTCAAGCCGCTGGCCCAGGCTGGCCTGGTCGAGGGCTTCCGCGGTGCCAATGGCGGCTACCGGCTGGCCCGGCCCGCCGATCAAATCGGCCTGATCGAGGTGGTCGAAGCGATGGAAGGCCCGCTCGGGATGACCGAGTGCAGCCTGCATGCCGGCCACTGCACGATCGAGGACCATTGCGGCGTGCGCGCCAACTGGCGCCGCATCAACGACGTGGTGATCGACACCCTGCGCGGCGTGACGCTGGCGCAGATGACCGCACCGCCGCCGACCAGCGCCCCAGCCGCTATCGCCGCTTCCGCTCAGGCCAGGCGCATCGATCTGCGCCTTGCCGATATTCCCGCGTAGAGCGGAGCTTGCTCCGACCCGCGTTCCGGCAGCGGAGCAAGCTCCGCCCTACCAGCACCAGACAACCGCAGGCAGCCCCCCATGGCCACCGACATCACCATCGAAAAACCCGTCAGCAATCGCGCAGGCAGCAATCCCGAGATCCACGCGCAGCTGGGCCGCAAGTACGATGCCGGCTTCATCACCGACATCGAATCCGACAGCCTGCCGCCGGGCCTGGACGAGGACATCATCCGCGCGCTCTCGGCCCGGAAGGACGAGCCGGAGTGGATGACCGAATGGCGCCTTCAGGCGTACCGGCACTGGCTGACCATGCCGATGCCGCACTGGGCCAAGCTCAACATCGCGCCGATCGACTTCCAGGCGCTGAGCTACTACAGCGCGCCCAAGGGACCCAAGTACCAGTCCCTGGACGAAGTCCCACAGGAGTTGCTCGACACCTACGAGAAGCTCGGCGTGCCGCTGCACGAGCGCGCGAAGCTGGCCGGGGTCGCGGTCGATGCGGTGTTCGATTCGGTCTCGGTCGGCACCACGTTCCGCAAGGAACTGGCCGAGAAGGGCGTGATCTTCTGCTCGATGTCCGAGGCGATCAAGGACCACCCCGAGCTGGTCAGGCAGTACCTCGGCAGCGTGGTCCCGACCGGTGACAACTTCTTCGCCGCGCTGAATTCGGCGGTATTCTCCGACGGCAGCTTCGTGTTCATCCCCGCCGAGATCGTCCACCAGGAGATCAACGCCTCGCGGGAGGAGCCGACGACCTGGGTCGTCGTGCGTTCGGGAGTGGATC
>JAHWKC010000346.1 GCA_019348095.1 Pseudomonadota bacterium
TCGGCCCGGCCGTTCCGGCGACCTACCGCCGGCTGGCCGACCTCGAACCCCGCACGCTTGCCGTCATGCACGGCTCGTCCTACAACGGGGATTGCGGACTCTTGCTCCGGACGCTCGCCGACGTGTACGAGCAGCGCTTCGGCTGCTCCGGCGGGGCGGTCCCCGCGCAGTCCCTGCCCGCCCACACCGCTCCGGTCGGCTGAAATGTCCACGTCCGCAGCCACCAGCAGCAGCACCGCACGTCAGCCCGCCCTCGATCGTCGGGTCGCGATGACGCTGGCGTCCGAGGAGTACGACCGGGTCCTCGTCCAGCTCCGGTCCCTGTCCGCCGAGGACTGGTCTCGACCGACGGACTGCCCGGCCTGGGACATCCGTGCGCTCGCCTCGCACCTGCTCGGCATGGCCGAGATGTCCGCGTCGCTGCGCGAGCAGATCCGGCAGATGCGCAAGGCCGGCCGGGCCGGCGGAGTCTTCATCGACGCCCTCACCGGCCTGCAGGTCGACGAGCGCCGGGACATGAGCCCGGCTCAGATCGTCTCGCGGTTCGCCGAGGTCGCCCCCCGCGCCGCCCGTGGACGTCGGCGCACACCCGGCCTGCTCCGCAGCCGCACCATGCCCGATGCCCAGCCGGTCGGCGGCAAGCCGGACAGTCCCTCGGAGAAGTGGACGTTCGGGTTCCTGATCGACGTGATCCTCACCCGCGACCCGTGGATGCACCGCACCGACATCGCCGCGAGCATCAGCAGCAGATAGGCGGTCCGGGTTGTCGAGGAGGTCAGCATGGCGGCGACCGGTAAGGGCTCGGCGCACAATCTAGGACCACCACCGGCACTTGATTAGCCGGCAATCGAGGGAATAATTGTCCCGAACGCGGTCCAATACCCCTCCCCGCACACATTGAGCCTGCGAAGACTCCGTTTTTTTGTCGTCGTTCCTGCCTTCCGCGCGGCTGTGCGAGGTGCGCGCACGATCACAATGGATCGCGGCTTTCGCTGGGACGGGGGCAGGAAAGCTTCGAGGTGTTTCGCAGGAACCTTTCGCGCAGGCGGGGCCGACGATCCTGGCTCTCGATGCTTGCGTCACTGGCCCCGTCCGCGCGGGGAGATGTTTTTCAGCTTTTCGAGCCCACAAGGAGCGTTCCGATGGCCCGCGATCTCAACGACACCCTGATCTTCGTCAAGGTGGTCGAACACGGCAGCTTCATCTCCGCGGCGCGCGCGCTGCGGCTTCCCAAGACGACGGTCAGCCGCAAGGTGCAGGACCTGGAGATGCGGCTGGGCGCGCAGCTGCTGCACCGCACGACGCGAAAGCTCGGCCTCACCGAGGCGGGCAATATCTACTTCGAACATTGCGCGCGCATCGCGCGCGAACTCGACGAAGCCGAAAGCGCGGTCGGCCAGCTGCAGGGCGGTCCACGCGGCTGGCTGCGCTTCACCGCGCCGTACTCGGTTGGCATCACCTGGATCGCGCCGCTGCTCGGCGAGTTCCACGCGCGCCATCCCGAACTGCGCGTGGAGATGGTGCTGACCAACGAGCCGCTCGACCTGATCGCCAAGGAAATCGACGTCGCGCTGCGCATCGGCAGCCTGCCCGACTCCAACCTCATCGCGCGCCGGCTCGCGGTGTTTCGCACCCAGGTCTACGCCAGCCCGCATTACCTGGAACGCCACGGCGAGCCGCTGCACCCCGACGACCTGCAGCACCACCGCACGCTGGCGATGCAGAAGGCGCGCCGCAACGGCGGCTACGTGTGGACGCTGCACGACGGCGAGCGCGATCAGGACTTCCGCATCGACCCGGTGCTGGTCGCCAACGATCCGGGCCCGCTCCGGGGCGCGCTGCTGTGCGGCGAGGGCTTGATGCTCGCCAGCGACGTGACCGTCAAGGCGCACGCCGAGCACGGCGACGTGCAGCGCGTGCTGGCCGGCTGGACCGGGCCGACGCTGGACTTCAATGCGGTGTTCCCGCGCGGCCAGGTGCAGTCGCCCAAGGTGCGCGCGTTTGTCGATTTCCTGGTGGAGCGGCTGAACTTCGACGCCGACTACATGCAGCTGCTGTGTCCCAACAGCCGCGGCATGTGTTCCGAGGGGGCCGTCAAAGCGGACGGGGCAGCCGCACCGGGTCGCGCCGCACACGAGCTGGCGCGACTAGTCGGGGACCGAGAGGCGCTGCTCGAGACCGATCCGGTGTAACGCAGACGGTGGTTACGGTCGCGCAAAGATGCGCCCGGCATGCCCCATGGGTGCGCTTGCTTTGCCGCGCGCGGCGCGCGGTCGCGGATATGGCCCGCGCCGACGCTGCTTACCGGTGGGGACCGGGCCCCGGCGAGGCGCCCCGCTGCCGTGCCACCGGCAACCGCCAGCCGCGGCGGATCGCGAAGAAGCGCAGGCCAAAGCACAGCAGCGCGCCGGCCACCATCGACGGAGCCGGCGGAAAACCCAGCAGGCTTCCGGCCACCACCGCCGCCGCGCCGAACAGCGCCGCGACCGCGTAGAACTCGGCGCGCAGGATCACCGGCACCTGCGCCACCAGCACATCGCGCGCCACCCCGCCGCCGATGCCGCTCAGCATGCCCAGCAACACCGCCGACACCGGCGCCAAGCCGAACTCCAGCGCCTTGTTGGCGCCCACCACCGCAAACAGCGCCAGCCCGGCCGCATCGAACCACTGCACCGGATTGCGCAACCGCTCGATGTCGGCATCGCGGTAGAACGTGATCAGCCCCGCCAGGCAGGCCGCGGCCAGGTAGCGCCAGTCCTCCAGCACCGCCGGCGGCGTCGCCCCGATCAACACATCGCGCAGGATCCCGCCCGCGCTGGATGCCGCGAACGACAGCACCAGCAAGAGCGCGAAAGGCACGAACGGGAGGGCAGAGAGCCGCGGCGCGCGCTCGCTCGCGCGCGTTGTCACGCAGGCGCACGCAGCGTTACCGTTCTC
>JAHWKC010000347.1 GCA_019348095.1 Pseudomonadota bacterium
GGCCATTCAAGCAGCGCGTCATGGCTTGGGTCAGCAACACCTGGCTGGCGCGCCGACTGCTCGCGCCGATGCTCACCAGACAGGTCGCGCGCAAGGCCCGCAAGACGCACTACCCGGCGCCATATGCGCTGATCGACACCTGGCAGCGCGCAGGCGGCGGCATCCAGAACCAGCTCGCCGCCGAGCGCAAGTCGGTGGTCAGGCTGGCCTCGACCCCGACCGCGCGCAACCTGATACGCGTGTTCTTCCTGCAGGAGCGGCTCAAGGGCCTGGGTGGCAAAGATCATGGGATCGAACGGGTGCACGTGGTCGGCGCCGGAGTGATGGGCGGCGACATCGCGGCATGGTCGGCCTACAAGGGCTTCGAGGTGACGCTGCAGGATCGGGAGCAGAAGTTCATCGACGCTGCGCTTGTCCGCGCCGGTGAGTTGTTCGGCAAAAAGGTCCGGGACGAGAGCAAGCGCCCGGCGGTGGCGGCGCGGCTCACGGGCGACCTGGCCGGCGACGGCGTGCCCGGGGCGGACCTGGTGATCGAGGCGATCATCGAGCATGCCGAGGCCAAGCGCGAGCTGTTTGCGACCATCGAGCCACGGCTCAAACCCGACGCACTGCTGACCACCAACACCTCCTCGATCCCGCTGAGCGAGCTGCGCGGGCACATCCAGCGTCCCGCCCAGTTCGCCGGGCTGCACTACTTCAATCCGGTCGCGCTGATGCCGCTGGTGGAGATCATCCATCACGAAGGGGTGGCGTCGGAGACCGAGCAGCGCCTGGCGGCGTTCTGCAAGGCGATCGACAAGCTGCCGGTGCCGGTCGCGGGCACGCCCGGGTTCCTGGTCAACCGGGTGCTGTTCCCGTACATGCTCGAGGCGGTGACCGCGTACTCGGAGGGCATCCCCGGTGCGGCGATCGACAAGGCGGCGATGCACTTCGGCATGCCGATGGGGCCGATCGAGCTGATCGATACGGTCGGGCTGGATGTCGCCGCCGGTGTCGGCGAGGAGCTCGCGCCGTTCCTCGGGCTGAGCGTGCCGGCCGCGCTGGCCGAGCGGACCGAACCGGGCAAGCGCGGCAAGAAGGATGGCCACGGCCTGTACAAGTGGGAGAACGGCAAGGCGGTCAAGCCCGAGTTGCCGAAGGACTACCAGGTGCCCTCGGACCTTCAGGACCGGCTCAGCCTGCCACTGCTCAACGAGGCGGTCGCCTGCCTGCACGGCGGCGTGGTCGCAGATGCGGACCTGCTGGACGCCGGCGTGATCTTCGGCACCGGCTTCGCGCCCTTCCGCGGCGGCCCGATCCAGTACGTCCGCGAGACCGGCGCGGATGCGTTGCTGGAGCGCCTGAAGCAACTTCAGGCGCACCACGGCGAGCGCTTCGCGCCGCGACCCGGGTGGGATGACCCGGCGCTTCGCTGACGAAAATGCAAAAGGCACTCGGTCCGCAAAGGACCGACCCGCTTCACATCGTGTGCGTTGCCCGATCGGAGTTCAGCGTGCCGGCCAGCAGCGCCTCGATCTTGCCCTTGACGTTCTCGCCCTCGGGGGTGTCGCCGAACTGCACGCCGATGCCGGCAGGGCGGTTGCCCTGGGCGCCGGCGGGGGTCACCCAGACCACCTTGCCGGCGACCGGCAGGCGTTCGCTGGACTCGGGCAGGGTCAGCAGCAGAAACACTTCATCGCCCAGGAAATAGCGCTTCGGCGTCGCCACGAAAATGCCCCCGCTCTTCAGATACGGCATGTAGGCGTTGTACAGCGCTGCCTTGTCTTTTACCGCCATCGACAGGATGCCCTGCCGTGCCCCACCTGCTGCCGTCATCAGTGAAACTCCCGGTTCATGCACCGCCCGTGTCCGGGCTCCCGCTCGTGCTGCGGCGACCATCGCCGCCGCGCCAGAACATCAACAACTCGACGATTGCCAGGTCCGCGCGCACCGTAGTGCGCAGCAGGTCCCGGGTCCGGTTCGCACGATCGAACCATGCCGCCAGACTGCGCGCACGCGCAGGGTCGGTCAAGCGTTCGGAGGCTTCGGCCAGGGCCACGTCGGCTGCATGGCGCAGACGCGACGCGGCATCGGCGCCGGCGGCCCAGCGCTGCGCCGTTTCAACCGCACTGGCCTGGCCGCGCGCGAGTCTCGCCAGGTCCGACGCCACTTCCCGGCGCAGCGCCAGGCCGTCGCCCTGCAGCCATTCCGCGGCCAGGCCCGGGTGGCCGCGTGCCGCCTCCAGTGCCTCGGTGGCGGCCGATTCGCCATGCGAGCGCCGCAGCCAGGCGAGCGCTTCCGCGCGCGGCGGCAGGCGGAACTCGATGCGCTGGCACCGGCTGCGGATGGTCGCCGACAGCCGCGCCGGCTGCGCGCTGACCAGCCACAGGTAGCGGCTTGGCACGGGCTCCTCGAGCGTCTTCAACAGCGCGTTGCTAGCGGCGTGGTTGATCGCGTCGGCGGGGTCGATGATCGCGATCTTGGCCCCGCCGTACTGCGGCGTCAGCGCCATCTGCTCGGACAGGCGGCGGATCTGTTCGATCACGATCTCGCTGCGCAGCTTCGGCGGCCTGGCCTTCTGATTGAACTCGTAGCCGAGGAAATCCAGATCCGGATGGCCGGAATGGCCGAACGGATGCGCCAGCGAACCGTCCGGGCGCAACTGCAGCGGATCGGCCTGGCTGCGGCTGGCGAGCAGGCGGCAGCCGCGGCACGCGCCGCACGGCTCGCCGTCGTCGCCGCGCTGCTCCACCGCGCCACCACGGGGGCGGGCCAGCGCGTCGAGGTGCCCATGTTCGACGCCGTGCTGTCGTTCAACCTCGTCGAGCACCTGGCCCGCGCCACCACACCCGGGGAGCCGACCGGCTACAGCCGGATCATGACGGCCAACCGGGGACCGCACCGCACGACCGACGGCTACATCGCGATGATC
>JAHWKC010000348.1 GCA_019348095.1 Pseudomonadota bacterium
CGAGCTCGCGCGGGTCCGCGTGGTGCTCCCGATGCTTGCGAGCAACCTGGGGATCCAGCGTCAGACGACCCAGCCGGCGGGGGCGCCAGTGCAGCAGCGCCGTGTGCAGCACCCACTCGAGCAGGGGGAAGGTGGCGACCTGGACGACGGCCAGGACCACGTCCCCGCGTGACCAGCCGCCCACGCCCAGGCGCGCCGCCACGGCGACCAGCGTGAACAGGGCCAGCAGCCACACGGTGGGACGGCGCACGTGCGCCCGGGCCACCGTTGCGAGTGCCGGCGTGCGGTCCTCATGGGCGGACGGCCGGGTGGTCCGACCCCCCTCGGTCGTGGTGTCCACGCAGTCCTCCTTCGAATGAGGGTGGTCAGGACGCGAGGGCGTCCAGGGCCGCCAGCACGGCGTCCGTGCCGGGGCGCAGCAGGGTCTCGGCGGTGGCACCGTCATCGGGGAACAGCGCGATGCCCACGCTCATGCGCAGGGCGAACGTCACGCCGCGCAGTTGGACCGGCTCCAGCATCGCCTCGAACAGCCGTTCGACCAGCTGCGACACCGCGTCGACCCTGTCCACCTCGGCTACCACCACGAACTCATCGCCGCCCAGCCGCGCCACCGTATCGGGCATGCGTACGGTGTCGCTCAGCCGCGACGCCGCGGTCTTCAGGATGTCGTCGCCGAGCGAATGGCCGTAGCTGTCGTTGACCAGCTTGAAGTCATCCAGGTCGATCAGGATCACCGCCAGCTTCAGCTGCTCGCGCTGGCTGCGCTCCAGGGCGTCCGACAGCCGCTCGCCCAGGAACCGGCGGTTGCCCATGCCGGTCAGCGGGTCGTGGAAAGCCAGCCGGGTCAGCCGCTCGGCCATCTCCTGCGCGCGAAACGCGTTGAAGAACATCTGCCCGACCAGTTGCAGCCCCAGCAGGATGTCCGGTGCCCAGTGGCGTTCGCGGCGCACCGAATCGAAACCGATGAAGCCCTCCATGCGGTCGGCACTTCCAAACGGCACCAGCACCAGCGACCGGATGCCTTCGCGGATGAATTCCCCGCGCTCGGTCGCCGCCACATCCGGCAGGGCCGCAACCACCGGCACGTGCACCGCGCGGCCGGCCAGCATCTCCTCCATCAGCCAGGGGAAATGGCTCATCGGCACGTCCTGCAGGTGCTCGGCCTCGCGGCTGATGCCCTCCTCCACCCACTCGTGGGTGTTGCTCTGGGTGCAATGGTCCGCGCTGAACCTGAACAGGTACGCCCGATCGACCGAGAACTCGCGGCCGATGCGGCCCAGCGCCTGCTCGATCAAGCCGTCCAGCCGCTCGGAAGGGGCGTGGATGAGCTCGGTCGAGAGCGCGGCGATCAGGCGCTCGAATGCCAGCCGCTGCTCCAGCCGCTCGCGGTAGCCGGCGCGACTGTCGGCTTGCTCCACGTCCACCCGGTAGCGGGGTGCGGGTGCATCGATCCGGCTGAGCCGCAATGCGGTGACCGAACCGCCGGGCGAGGGGATGTCGATCCGCAACACGCACGCCGGTGCCGCATCCACCGCGGCACATAGGCCTGCAAAGGTGGCGGCATCCAGCACGGGCACCAGGTCGGTGATGCGGCGCGACGACGATCCGCTGCCGGCCTCGCCGCCATCGAGCTCGACCACGCGCCCTCCGCCATCCACCACGCAGCCGCAGGCGGCCGGCATGGACTCCTTCGCTGCGCCATGGTCCGCAATGTCTCCGGTATCGGGCCGATTCGGCATCGTCTGGCTGCCCGCCTTGGCCAATGGTTGCGGGTGCAGAATGTCACGGGTCCGGGCAAACGCAAGCGCCAGCCGATCACCATGAGCGGGCAGAGGATCGCTCATGCCCCCTTTATCGGCAGGTGCGGGCGCGGCTTCACTCCGCGGCGCTGAGCGCCTCGGCCAGCCGCTCCACCGCGATTACCTGCATCTCGCCGATACGACCGCCCTTGGGCGCGTTGGCCTTGGGCACGATCGCGCGTTTGAAGCCGTGGGTCGCCGCTTCCTTGAGCCGGTCCTCGCCATTGGGCACCGGGCGGATCTCGCCGGACAGGCCGACCTCGCCGAAGGCGATGGTCTGTTCCGCGAGCGGGCGGTCGCGCAACGAGGACAGCACCGCCAGCAGCACCGGGAAGAAGGCCTTGGAGTAGTCGACCAGCACCGGGTCCTTGCCGTCGTCGAGCAGGCTTTCGTTGGCCGCTCGGCGCTTGGCGAAGAACAGCCGGTCCAGCAGCCAGATGAGGCCGGTGGCGAATGTGAGGGCCACCAGGGCGATTTCGAACCAACGCATTAGCTACTCCTGAGCGACCAGAGAGCGGGAACGGGATCATGGATCACGGAACAGCAAACGGCGATCGTAAGGCTCGCTCCGCATCGAACGGTCCGACGCTGCAAAACCACCGTACCCTGTTCCGGTTCCCCTGCTCCCCGTTCCCCGCCCCTACTTGTTGTCCACCTGCAACACCGCCAGGAAGGCTTCCTGCGGGATCTCGACGGAGCCGAACTGGCGCATACGGGCCTTGCCCTTTTTCTGCTTCTCCAAGAGCTTGCGCTTGCGGGTGGCGTCGCCGCCGTAGCATTTGGCGGTCACGTCCTTGCGCAGCGCGGCGATGGTTTCTCGCGCTATGATCTTGCCGCCGATCGCCGCCTGGATCGGGACCTTGAACAGATGCCTCGGGATCAGCTCCTTCAGCCGCTCGCACATGCCGCGGCCGCGGGCCTCGGCGTTGGCGCCGTGGACGATCATGCTCAGCGCATCGACCGGCTCGGCGTTGACCAATATGCTCATCTTGACGAGGTCGCCCTCGCGGTGGCCGATCTGGTGATAGTCGAAGGAGGCGTAGCCTCGCGAAATGGACTTCAGCCGGTCGTAGAAATCGAACACCACTTCGTTGAGCGGAAGCT
>JAHWKC010000349.1 GCA_019348095.1 Pseudomonadota bacterium
GCTCCAGGGCCGCGGCGATGCCGTCGCTGGCCATGGCGTCGCGCTCGCGGCTTTCCAGTTCCGCCGTCGGTTCATGCGTCGCGTCGGCCAGGTAGGCGATGGGACCGAAAGACTCTTCGCCGTCGTCGGAGGGACCGGGATCCAGCATCACGTCGCCGCCGGACATGCGCGTCTCCATCTCGATGACTTCCTCGCGCTTGACGTTCAGCTCGCGCGCCATGACGTCGATCTGGGCGTCCGTCAGCGTGTCGCGGTGCGTCTCGGCGTCGGCTTCGTCCTTGAAGCCCTGCTTCATCGAGCGCAGGTTGAAGAACAGCTTGCGCTGCGCCTTGGTCGTGGCGACCTTGACGATGCGCCAGTTCTTGAGGATGAACTCGTGCATCTCGGCACGGATCCAGTGCACCGCGAAGCTCACCAGGCGCACGCCCTGGTCCGGGTCGAAGCGCTTGACCGCCTTCATCAGGCCGATGTTGCCTTCCTGGATCAAGTCGCCAAGCGGCAGGCCGTAGCCGTTGTAGCCGCGCGCGACGTGGACCACGAAGCGCAGGTGCGAATGGACCAGCTCGCGGGCGGCGTCGAGGTCTTCGGCCTCGTGGAAGCGGCGCGCCAGCGCCTGCTCATCCTCGACCGTCAGCACCGGAATGCGGTGCACCGCGCCGATGTAGGCATCGAGCGACCCCAGTGGGCTGGGCACCGGCAGGTTGTTGGTGATCAGGGCGTTGGACGCGGAAATTTGGGCAATCTGAGTCATGGCGGGCATCTTAGCAGTCGCCACCTATGACTGCTAAACGAACGAGAAGTTCGCAGCGTTCCGTTAATGGAACGGCCAGGCAGGTCGCGGGTGGCTTTTGTCCGAGGTTGTCAGCAATACCAGAAACGGCGTTGGCGCGCGGTCACGGCCGCCATGCGAAGCCGATCAGCCCCGCAGCACCGCGCCGCTGTGTGCGTCCTGGATCGCGGTCGGGGCCGGCAGGCCGCCGGTTTCACCAAAGCTGACCTCGTCCAGCAGCGGCAGCAGCGCGGGATCGAGCGCCTCGCGCCGGAACGCCGGGGGGGCGCCGGCGAGGTTGGCGCTGGTGGAGACCAGTGGCCCGCCGAAGGCCTCGCACAACTGCACCACCAGCGGGTGGGCGCTGACCCGGACCGCGACGCCGGAGTGGGTGCCGGTGATCCAGTCCGGCACGAGCGCGCTGGCCGGCACCACCCAGGTATGCGGCCCCGGCCAGCTGTTCCACACCGCCCGGCGTCGCTGCGGGGGCAGTGCGTCCCAGTCCAGCAGCCCGTCGAGCTGTGCGCGCCGGGCCGCGATCAGGATCAGTCCCTTGTCGATCGGGCGTTGCTTGATCGCCAGCAGCCGCATGACCGCGTCCCGGCTGAACGGATCGCAGCCCAGCCCCCAGACCGCTTCGGTGGGGTAGGCGATGACGCCGCCGGCCTTGAGCGCGGCGAGGGTGGCGGTCATGTCGGGATGCGAATGCATGGGTGTTGGACGATCTATGTCTGTAGGAGCGACGCAAGTCGCGACCGCCATGTTTCACCGGGCTTCGCGGTCGCGACTCACGTCGCTCCTACAGGGGAGGTGCGGCCAATCGCTTGGCTCAGGCCGCAGGCTGCTTTACGACCTTCTTCGTGGCTTTGCGGGCAGTCTTCTTGACCGCCTTTTTTGCGGTTTTCTTCGCAGCCTTCTTGGCGGCTTTCTTGGCCGGCGCCTTCTTGGTGACGGTTTTCTTGGCCGCGACCTTTTTGGCCGCCTTCTTGCCGAAGCCCTTGCGCATGGGCTTGCCGGTCTCTTCCATGAAACGGGTGACTTCCTCCAGCGTCAGCGAGGCCGGCTCGCGGTCCTTGGGGATGCGGCCGTTGAGCTTGCCGTCGCTGATGTAGGGGCCATAGCGGCCGTTGAGCACCTGGATGTCGCTGCCGTCGAATTCCTTGATGATCCGGTTGCGCGCGATCTCCTCCTTCTCCTCGATCAGCTCCACCGCGCGCGCCAGTTCGACGGTGTAGGGGTCGTCCTCCTTCTTCAGCGAGGCGTACACGCTGCCGCGCGCGCCGCGCACGCGCGTCGTCGTAGACGAGTCGCCGTACATCACGCCGCTGTTCACCGCCGCTGACGTGCGCGACTGGCTGATCGTCGTGGTCGACGCCCGCAACGCGCGCCTGCTGCACGGCAACGCCGACCATCTCGAGGAGCTCGAGCAGTTCCAGGATCACATCGAGGGGCAGCACGAGCGCCAGAACACGAGCGACCACCAGCGCTGGGTCGAGAACCAGGTCGACCAGCACCTCAAGAAGGCGGCCGCCGCTGTCGATCGCCATCTCGCCGGCGGGCGATCGGACAAGGTCCTGGTCGGCGCGCCGCCGGAGATCGCGCCGCGCTTCGAGGAGGTCATGAGCAACCCGGCGCGCGAGAAGCTCGCCGGGCGCTTCGACGTAGAGGTTCCCGACGCGATCCCCCACGACATCCGCGCGGCGGTCTTGCCGTGCCTCGAGGAGGACGAGCTCCGTCACGAGCGCGAGGTCCTCGCGCCAGCGCTCGTAGTGCCCGCACTCGGCGAGCTGGTCGCGCCGCACGCGCCCGTGCTCGATGGTCGGGTAGGAGCACTCGATGCCGGTGGCGAACATGAAGTTGCGGGCGCTGCCGGTCGGCAGGCCGCTGCCGTCTGAGCCCGCCGCGCCGCCGAACTCGTCGCCGGCGTAGTTGTCGTCCTTGTGCGCGTGCCGGACGATGTCGAGGAAGCCGTGCGTGGCCATTCAAGCCTCCTGCCCGCGCGCGCGCGCCAGGAACCGGTCCGCGGTGCGCAGCGCGAGCGCCATGATCGTGAGCGCCGGGTTGGCCGAGAGCGCGCTCGGAAACGTCGAGTTGTCGGAGACGTACAGGTTCGGCACGTCA
>JAHWKC010000034.1 GCA_019348095.1 Pseudomonadota bacterium
ATCTCGATCGTCCAAGTCCACCACAGCCCTTCCGCCTTGGTGCGGCCGGTGCCGTAGGCCGCGTCCAGGCGCTTGAGCATGAAGCCCTCGACCCCGCGCTCGCGAGACTGCTCCCGTTTGCGGGCGAACTCCAGCCACGAGGTGCCGGTCTCCACCGGGGAGATGCGAAAGCCGGTGCCGGCCAGCAGCGCCTCCAGCCGCGCGCGGCGCTCGCGCTGGGCGACATCGTCGTCACGGAAGCAGGATTCGGCGCCGATCTCGGCGCGGAGAAGTTCTTCGACATCAAGTGCCGCAAGGCGGGGCTGAAGCCGGCCGCGGCGGTGATCGTGGCGGCGGTGATCGCCATGGCGCAGGACAACGCCGGCGTGGATCCGCGCAGCATCAGCTACGTCGAGACCCATGGGACAGCGACGTCGCTGGGCGATCCGATCGAGATCGAGGGGCTGACCAAGGCATTCCGCCGCGGCACGGACGAGAATGGTTTCTGCCGGGTCGGCTCGGTCAAAAGCAATGTCGGCCATCTGGTGATGGCTGCCGGCGCGGCCGGGGTGATCAAGACCGCGCTGTCCCTGGCTGAGCGGAAAATACCGGCAAGCCTGCACTTCCAGACACACAATCGGAACATAGATTTCGCCGGCTCACCGTTCATGGTGAACGCGGAGTTGAGCGAATGGGCCAGTGACGGTTCCGCCCGCCGCGCCGGTGTCAGTTCGTTCGGCGTCGGTGGTACCAACGCGCACGCGGTGTTGGAGGAGGCGCCCCCGGCGGCCCAGTCGGAGCCGGCGCAAGGGCCGCAACTTCTGGTGCTGTCGGCACGCACCCCGGCTGCGCTGGAGCATGCGTGCACGCGCTTGGCCGATCACCTGGAAACCAACCCCGACGTGAATCTTGCCGACGTGGCGTGGACGCTCGCGATCGGGCGCAAGGCCTTTGCACACCGGCACGCAGTGGTTGCCGACAACGCCGGAGATGCGGTGGGGGCACTGCGCGGCAAGGAAACCGCTGCGGCCGTGAGCCGCAGTCGCCCCACACGCCAATCCGACGTGGTGTTCATGTTCCCGGGGCAAGGCGCGACATACCCGGGCATGGGCCAAGATCTCTATCGGACCGAGCCGGTGTTCCGCGCAGCGATCGATGAGTGCGCGCAGATCCTGGCCGAAGGACAGGATGGTTTCGACCTGCGGGAGCGGCTGTTCGACGAAGACCCGGAGGCATTGCTGCCCACCGCGATCATGCAGCCGGCGACATTCGCCATCGAGTATGCGCTGGCGCAGGTCTGGATGAAGCGTCATGGCATCGTGCCGGCGGCGATGGTCGGCCACAGCGTCGGTGAATTCGTGGCCGCGACATTGGCCGGCGTCTTTGCATTGCCAGACGCTTTGCGGCTGGTCGCGCGTCGCGGTGCGCTGATGCAGGCGCAGCCTGCAGGCGGCATGTTGTCCGTGCGCATGCCGCTTGATGCGCTGCTGGCGCGACTGCCGCAGGAGCTGGCGCTCGCGGCGGAGAATGCACCTGGAGCATGTGTGGTGGCCGGGCCCTCGGAGGAAATCGGGCGCTTCCAGGCCGAGCTTGAAGGCGACGGGATTGCATGCCGTGCTTTGCGCACTTCCCATGCATTCCACTCGCCGATGATGCAGCCGGTGGTCGAACCATTCCGCGCCGCGGTTGCCGCCGTCGCGTTGTCGGCGCCGCAACTTCCGGTGCTCTCGACCGTGAGCGGCGACTGGCTCGATGACGCCACGGCGACCTCGCCCGACTACTGGTCGCGGCATCTGCGCGAGCCGGTCCGCTTTGCCGGCGCGCTTGCGCGGCTGCTGGACGTGCCCGCGCGGGTGCTGCTCGAGGTCGGACCACGTACCACCCTCGGCTCGCTGTCGCGCCAGCATCCTGGTGTGCAGCAGCAGTCGATTGCCGCGGTGTCCACTCTGTCGGACAACGCCGCCAGCGAGGCGGCCGATCTTCACCTGGCCGTGGGTCGCCTGTGGTGCCGCGGCGTGGCGATCGATCCGGCCGCGTGCGAGCGCCGCAGCGTACGTCAGCGACTGCGGCTTCCGACCTATCCTTTCGAACGCAAGCGGTACTGGGTGGACGCGGCGGTCGCCACGGCGGATGCGCAGCGATCGGCCGCACCTGCCGCCCTCGCACCGTCGGCCAGTCACGATGCAGTGCTGCAAGCCAACGAGGCTGCTCCTGCGGCGCTCGGCTCGGCGGCGGGCGCAACCGCCGGCGCCGACCGCAAGGCGCGTTTAGTGGCCCGTTTGCGCGAGCTGTTCCAGGACGTCTCCGGGTTCGACATGGGCGAGTCCGATGTCGATGAGAACTTCGTCGAGGCTGGCCTCGATAGTCTCATGCTGACCCAGGTCGCATTGCAGTTGCAGAAGGCGTTTTCGATCAAGGTCACCTTCCGCCAGCTCATGAGCGATTGCGCCAGCCTGGACCGACTGGCGGGTTGGCTCGATGCGCAGTTGCCCGCGGAGGCAGCGCCCGCAGCCGACGCCCCGGCCGTGGCGGAGCGCCCTGACGAACCGGTGTCAGCGCCGACCGCACCCACTGCGCTAACAGCACCGGCCGCGGCCCCGGCCCCAACCCCTGTCCCGGCGCCCGCCCCGGCGCCGCCCCCGGCACCGGCGCCCACCCCGGCACCGGCTCCTGTCCCGCCAGCGCCGACGGCAGCCGCCGGCGTCACGGTGGGCGAGTTGATCGCGCAGCAGATGCGTCTGATGGAACGCCAGCTTGAACTGCTGACCGCACAGCAGGCTTCCCAAGGTATGCCTGCGGCGACGCCGGCATCGGTGACACCGGCGGAATCGTCGCCAGCGCCGGGTCCGGCCGCAGCGACGGCTGAACCTGACCGTGGCGAGGTGCACCGGCCCGACAGGCAGGAAATGCCCCCGGTGACCGCGCCTAAAGCAAGGCCCAGCGGCACCGGCGATGCTGAAACATCGCCAGCCGGCGATAAGCCGATAGCTGCGAAGCCCGACACGCCGGCGGTGCAACCGGTCGCTATCAGTAAAGGTGAATCGGCAGCGGCCGTCGCTGTCCAGCCGCATCATTCGTCGCAACCGAGCGGACCGTTCGTACCGATGGATGCGGCAGATCCGATTGCACCCGGCGCAAGGCCCGGGCGTGACCCGGAAGGCCGGCCGGGCTGGTATGTCTCCGACCCGGCGCAACCGGACCGGTTCTGTCGAATCGATGAAGCGCCGGCGGGCTCCAACGGGCGGACCTCACCGGTGCCGGTCGGCTATGACCCCTTCGCCAAAGGCGTGTTGCTGCGGGTAGTGCCGACAATCGAGCCGCAGCGGGAGATCTGGCTGGCCGATCACCTCGGCGAAGACGCATCGCTGTCGTTCAACCTGTCGGTGTCGATCAATCTGCGCGGGCCGCTCGACGTGGATTGTCTGCAGCGTGCGGTGCAGCAGCTGGTCGATCGCCGCGATGCACTGCGCGCAAGTATCGGCCCGGACGGCGAGACGTTCTGCGTGCTGGAACAGGTCACAGTACCGTGTCCATTGGTGGATCTGACCGAGCTGGACGAGGAGGCCCGCGTAAAGGCGCTCCAGGAACGGTTGCATACCGCCAACAACACACCGTTCCAGCTGGCCGACGCCCCGCTGTTCCGAGTGCAGCTGTTGCGCACGTCCAGCGATGAGCACATGTTGCTCCTGACCGCGCACCATATCGTCTGTGATGGCTGGTCGTGGTCGAAGATCGTGTTCGAGCTGTCCGGGCTGTACCGCCAGAATCTGGGGCTGGCCGGTGAGGCGCTGCCGCAGCCGGAAGGGTTCGCGGAATACGCGATGGCCGAGGCATCGCATCAGTCCGGTGATGTGCATGCCGAGGACGAGCAGTACTGGCTGTCGCGTTTTTCCGGAGAGATCCCGGTACTGGACCTGCCGACCGACCGGCCGCGCCCGTTGAGGCGCAATTTCGCGTCGGCACGCGAGGACCACATGTTGGACGCCGCGTTGGTGACCGGCCTGCGCAACATGGGCGCGCGCCGCCGCGCGAGTCTGTTCTCGACCCTGCTCGCCGGCTTTTCGGTGTTGCTGGCGAAGCTGTCGGGGCATCCCGATGTGGTCATCGGCATTCCGGCCGCAGGCCAGCCGGTCGATGGCCATGACAACGTCATCGGCCACTGCGTCAATCTGCTGCCACTGCTGTTCGAGACCAAGCCCGATCAACCCTTCGCCGAAGCGATGGTCGATGCACAGGCGGTGCTGCTCGATGCAATCGAGCACCAGCGCTACACCTTTGGGACGCTGCTCAAGAAACTGCGTATCCGGCGCGACCCCTCGCGCACGCCACTGGTGAGCGTTCTGTTCAACCTGGATCAGGCGCTCGACCAGCAACGCGAGATTTTCCCGGGTCTGAGGATGGAGACCGAGACCGTCCCGCGAGACTTCGAGCCCTTCGAGCTGTTCATCAATGCGGTGCAGACCCAGGGCGAACTGCGCGTGGAGTGCCAGTACAACCGCGACCTGTTCGACGCCACCACCGTCCGCCGCTGGCTGCACGCCTTCGAGACGCTGCTGCGCGCGGCTGTGCAGCGCGAGGACATCGAGATCGCCCATTTGCCATTGGTTGATGCGGCTGCGCAATCGGAGTTGGCGGCGCTGCAGCCGGCGCCGGTCGCGTTCGACCGCGAATCCCGGATGCACGAGCATTTCGAAGCCCAGTGCGATCGTTCGCCCGATGGCATCGCGGTCCGTTGCGGAGCGGTGGAGGTGGGTTATGCGGAGCTGGAACAACGCGCCAATCGCATCGCCCACCTGTTGCGCGGCCAGGGAGTGCAGCGCGGCGCGCTGGTCGGTCTGGCCATGGACCGCGATATCGACATGCTGGCGGGGTTGCTCGGCATCCTGAAATCCGGTGCGGGTTACGTGCCGCTGGATCCTCGGTTCCCTGCCGATCGCCTGGCCTACATGGCCGCCGACGCGGGTTTGTCGGCGCTTCTGACCACCGCCGCATACGCGCCGCGGTTCGACCTGCGCGGACGTGCGGTGCTGAAACTGGATGAAATGGACGAGGAACTTGCGGCCGTTCCGGACACCCGCATCGGGCGTGATGGCGAGGCGGCCAAGCCGGAGGACCCCGCTTACCTGATCTATACATCCGGATCCACCGGCCGGCCCAAAGGCGTGCAGGTGCCACATCGGGCAGTCGCCAACTTCATCCTCGGGATGCAGCGCGACCTCGACCTTTCGTCGAGCGACCGCCTGCTTGCGGTGACGACACTTTCATTCGACATCGCAGTGCTGGAGTTGTTGCTGCCATTGAGCATCGGCGCCGAGGTCGTGCTGGCCGACCGCGACAGCGTGGCCGACGGCGCAGCACTGGCCGCATTGCTCGACAGCAGTGGTGCGACGGCGATGCAGGGTACGCCGTCGCTCTGGCGGTTGCTGCTGGATTCCGGATGGTCCGGCACACCGCACTTCAAGGCCTTGTGTGGTGGTGAAGCGCTGGCGGTGGACCTGGCGGAACGCTTGCTGCCGTGCTGCGGAGCACTGTGGAACCTCTACGGACCCACCGAAACTACCGTGTGGTCGACCTGTGCGCGCATCGTGCCTCCGCAGGCGCAAAAGACGCCCGACGTCACCATCGGCCGGCCCATTGCCAACACCCAGGTGTGGGTGCTCGATCCGCATGGAGCGCTTTGTCCGCTCGGGGTGCCAGGTGAGATCTACATCGGCGGAGAAGGTGTAACGCTTGGGTACCTGGAGCGACCGGAGCTGACGGCGGAGCGTTTCGTGGCCGACCGTTTCGCCGGCAGGACGGGCGCCGACGGGGCCACCCGCAGCGCACCTGCGCTGCTGTACCGGACCGGCGACCGGGGCCGCTGGCGTGCCGATGGCAACCTCGAGCACCTCGGTCGCCTCGATCACCAGGTCAAGGTGCGCGGCTACCGGATCGAACCGGGCGAGATAGAAGCCAACCTTGCGGCACGCGACGAAATCGCGCGCGCACTGGTGATCGTTCGCGAGGATCGACCCGGCGATCAGCGTCTGGTGGCCTACCTGGTTGCCGCGCCCGGCACGCGCATCGACGAGGCGGCATTGCGCACGGACCTGCGCGACACGCTCCCTTCGTACATGGTGCCGCAGCACTTCGTCGCGCTGGAACAGCTGCCGCTGCTTCCGAACGGCAAGATCGACCGGAATGCCTTGCCACCCCTGGCACAGGATCCGATCGGCACCGGCGCGCCTGCGGCATCTCGATCCGGCAACTCTGTCGATCCGCGCCAGCGCTACCTCGCCGAGGTGTGGTCGGAACTGCTCGGTACACCGGCCGGCCCCGAGGACAACTTCTTCGATCTGGGCGGACACTCGATGCTGGCGGTACAGATGGCCAATCGCGTCGCGCGTGATACAGGGGTTCGGATCCGGCTGATTCGCCTTGGTGCCGAGACCCTCGCCCAATTGGCTGAAGACCTCCCGGTGATGGAGGCCGAGCCGGTAGCGGCGACGGTGAGCGTCGGCGGTCGGATCAGCAAGGGGATCAAGCGGCTGCTCGGTCTTGCTGCGGCGGAGCCGAATCGATGAGCACCCGGGCGTGGGAGCCGATGTGGTTGGACCCCGATGCGCGGTGCTTGTATGCCGCGCTGCACGGGGTACCCGCAAGCGCATCGACTGGCGTGGTCTTCGCCCCGCCGTTGCTACACGAGCAGCCCCGTAGCCGGCGTTTTCTGACCGAAGCCGCCGCGCGGCTGGCGGCGCTGGGCTTGCCGTGCCTGAGGTTCGATTTCTTCGGCACCGGCGACTCCGACGGCAGCGGTGACCAGCTCGATTTCGTCTCGATGAGAGCCGACCTGGAACTCGCGACCGCGGCGTTGCGCGCCCGTACCGGTGTCGAACGGGTGGTGGTGCTTGCCTGGCGGGGAGCCGTTCTGCCGGTGATGGACTGGCTTTCCGAATCGTCGCAAGTGGACCTGGTCGTAATGTGGGAGCCGATCGTCGACGGGGCAGACTGGCTGGGTGAGTTGGAGCAGGTCGATGCGGCCGAGCGAGCAACCCGGCCGCGGCCGAGGCCAGGGGTCCCGCGAAGCGCTCCGGCCGACGATGGTCAGCTGATGGGCTTCGCGGTGTCCCAGCGCTTCCGCCGGGATCTCACCAGTGCCCGGCTGGTGGATGCGCCTGAGGGATCTGCGCGCAATTCCATGCAGAACGGCAAGACGCCGCTAGCCCGACATGTCCCGCTGTGGGCGGTGATCCGTCAGGACGTGCCGCCGCTGCCGATCAGGGTCGACCGGGTGCTGCCGTTGCCCGCCAAGGCACCCACCTTCAACGGCGGGGCCAGCATGGAGGCGACGTTTTTCCTCTCGCCGGTCCTGGAACGGGTAGTGGACGGCCTTGGCCGTGCATTGCTGGAGGAGCATGCACTCGACCACGTGGTGCTGGAGCAGGGGATCAGATGAGCCAGATTCGGAAACAGTTGGTGTCGTTCGGGCCGGATCGGCGCCTGACCGGCGTGCTCACGCGCGGTACGGCACGGTCCGGCGGGCCGACGTTGGTCCTGCCCAGTGCGGGTCTGCAGCCCCGGTCAGGACCTTTTCGGTTGCACGTCGCGTTGGGCGAGCGCCTGGCCGAGCATGGCGTGGCGAGCTTTCGCTTCGATGTACCCGGCGTGGGCGAGGCGCCCCGGCTGAAGGGGTGCGACGGGCGCGACGCGGCACTGGCCGCCCTGGAGGTCCTGGCCACCGAGCACGACTGCTCCGATTTCGTGGTGGGCGGCGTGTGCAGCGCTGCCGACCTGGGATGGAACGTCGCGCTGCGCGATGCCAGGGTCCGTGCGGTGCTGATGCTGGACGGTATCGGCTTCACCGGCCCCTGGTTCCACTACGCCCGGACCCTGGACCGCCTGCGCCGTCTGCCGCGCGAATGGCGACGAATGTTGCGCGATGCACCCAAGCACCTGCGGGACAGTGAGGGGTTCGAGGCGACCGACGTCCGCGACTGGCCCAGCCATGCCCAGGCGCGCCAGCAGTTCGCCGACCTCGTCGACCGCGGCGTGCACCAGATGTGGATCTACACCGGCGGCTATACCGACCGCTTCCTGCATCCGCGCCAGTTCCGCTGGGCCTTTGGCGAGCCCGCCGGAAACCCGCGCGTGGCCATGCGCTACTGGCCGGACTGCGATCACACCTTTTTCGCTCGCGCCCACCGCGATCGGCTGCTCGGTACGGTTGAAGAGTGGATGCTCAAGCTCGCGAACACCCTCACCCCGAACGCGGAGGATTGCCGTGAGCCAGCAACGTCCAGTCAGCGATAAACCAGCCGACGGCGCTGCAGCTCCGGCCACCAGGCTTTATGCCACCCCGCCGGGTCTCGCACAGCCGCTTCGGGTCACCCTGCTGGTGCCGGAGTGGATCCCCAGCTGGCTCTCGCGTTTTCTTGAACTAGCCGCGGAAGTCAGCTGGATCAGGGTCTCGGTGCTGCCGGTGGCGGACTGGTCGTTGCCGACGGTAAAAAATCTGCCGCTGGATCTCCGCGGCTTCCTGGCGATCGAGCGCCTACGCCCCGGCCACACCGACGGTATGGCCTCGGCGGTGTCATTCCCCGTGCATCCGGGCGTCTCGATCGCACCGGAGGTATCGGCCGATGCGGACGCCAAGCAACTGCGCGAGCGCATTCACAAGCTGCGGCCGGACCTGATCGTGTCACTTGGGCCGCCCGCCTGGACTTCGCTCTTGGCCGACGACGCGGAGTGGGGATGCTGGAGCCTGGATGCCGGGCTGCTGGATGAAGATCTGGCCGGAACCGCCCTGTTGGCGCCGATGTTGAACCGCGAGTCCGCCACCGAGATCCAGCTGGAGCTGATGACCCCGTCACTGGCGCCGATGTCGCTGGCGACGAGTTGGGGTGCCACCTCGCACGGCTCGTTTGCCCGGCAGCGTGAGCAAGTGTTTCTGAAGTTGCCTTTGCTGCTGCTCCGGATAATGCGTCAGCTCGCCGCCGACGACCCGCTGATTCCGCGGCGGCAGCCGGGGGAGCTACGGCAGGCAGGCGTCAGGGAACCGCTGGGAATGGCGGCGGGCGCGCGCGCGCTGTGGGGCACCGTTTGCACCACCCTACGGTGGCAGCTCGCCAAGCGGCGGCGCCTGATGCCATGGCTCCTGGTGTTGCGCCAGGACAGCACGCCCCTCGACCCGGCAGCGCCCGCAGTGCGCTCCAGCACCATTGTCCAGGCACCCAAGGATTATTATTGGGCAGATCCGTGCATGGTCGAGCGCGACGGGCGCAAGCTGATCTTCGTCGAGGAGATGCAACCGTCGAAGAAAGGCGCCATCGCGTGCCTGGAGCTGCAGCCCGATGGCGCCACGCGGCTGGGGCTGGCGCTGGAGGAGGCATCGCATCTGTCCTACCCGCAGGTGTTCGCGTGGGAGGGAGAGTGGTACATGACGGTGGAATCGAGCCAGGCCCGGCGTGTGACGCTGTACAAGGCCGCCGAGTTCCCGCTCGGCTGGCGCCGCGTCGCGGATCTGGTGACCGGCCGCGTCTGCGTCGATCCGACGCTGCACTTCCACGAAGGCCACTGGTACCTGTTCGCGACCATTGCCGAGAATGGAAACAGCACCTGGGACGAGCTGTTCCTGTTCGTGGCCGATCGCCTCGAGGGGCCCTTCCATCCGCATCCGGCCAATCCGATCATCAGCGATGTTCGGCGCGCGCGACCGGCCGGCCGGCTGTTTCGGCACGGGGACAAGCTGATCCGGCCGGCGCAGGACTGCGCGGCGCACTACGGCTCGGCGATCGCATTCAACCAGGTGCTGGAACTGAGCCCCAGTCACTACCGCGAACAACCGATCTCGCGGCTGGGACCAGACTGGGCCGACTCTCTGATCGCGTGCCATACCTACAGTGCCGCCGGTGGCACCGAGGTGCTGGATGCGCGGGGCTACCCGCCGGCGGGAACTCCTCTGCTCAGGACCTTCGACGCATCCAGCGAGGTACTCGGTGCCACCTCAAGGGCGCAGGCGCAGACCCGCACCGGCCAGCAGTCCCGCTCGAAGGGGTCGGTCGATGCATAGCGGTCGCCCACAAGCGGCATCGGGCAGCGATGCCGGTCTGGTCGGCATTGCATGCCGAGCGCCGAGGAGGCCGCGGCGCAGCGGCTTGGCTTCGCCGGAGTGAGCAACCGCCAGGACATCCCGCCACCGACAGCGGAGGTCGCATCGGGGGCGTCGGACGCCGCGCCGGGTTTACCGCCCCGGCCGGGAATCGCGACGCACTACCTGCGCTACTCCATTGCCAACATGCTGCTGCTGGTGGCGGGCTTCATCTCGTTTCCGGTGTTGACCCGGCTGCTGGACAACACCCAATACGGGATCATGGGGTATTTCAACACCTGGGTGCTGGTCGCCGTGGCGGTGGCCAAGCTCGGCGGGCAGCACGCCATCATCCGTTTCTATCCGCACGACGGAGACGCCCGCCAGCAGGCGCACTTCAGCACCAATTTCGTGACCTTGCCGATGCTGTTGTCGCTGTCCTTGTGGGCGGTGGTGGCCGCCGCGCTGGCCGGCTGGCAATGGTCGGGCCGGGCGGAGTTCTCCGGGGTCTTCTGGTGCGTGGTGCTGATCATCCCGGTGATGGTGGTGGTCAGCATCGTGCAGGCGGTGGTACGAGCGAGCGAACGCTCCGGACTGCTGATGACGACCAAGGTCACCGGTCGAGGCATGGAACTGGCGCTGGTGCTGGGCTTGGTGATCCTGATCGATCGCAGCGCCTTGTCGGTGTTCGGCGGGCGCCTGATCGCGGCGACTTTGCTGCTGGGCTACTTCGCGTACTGGGCTTCGCGCAACCTGAGCTTCTCCCGCCGCACCATAGACCTCGCGGCCACCGGCGGCGCGCTGATGTACGGCTTGCCGCTGATGGCCAACGAGTTCGCGGCCATGTCGCTGGTCGCCATCGACCGGGTCCTGCTCAAGGAGATCACCGATGACTACGCCACCGTCGGCATCTACACCATCGGCTACACGCTGGCGATGCAGGTCAACCTGTTCATGAGCGCGACCCTGTCGGAAGCCTTCGTCCCGGTGGTCAACCGGATCTACGGCGGCGAGGGCGATGTGGGAGTGCGCGCGCTAAAGGGTCGGGTGCTGTTGCCGATGACCTACGCTTCCCTGGGCGTCGCAGCGATGATCGTGGCGGTGGGCAGCGACGTCCTGGTCGCGTTGGCAGGCGCCGACAAGGCCGCATCCGGGGCGGTGTTCGTCGCGGTGGGCACGGTGATGGCGCTGTACCCGCTGCTGGACATCTCCGGTTACGGGTTGCTGTTGAGAAAGCGCTCGATGCTCGTGTTTTCGCTCACCGCCGGTGCCGCCGTGTTCAACATCGCGGCGAACTTCGTGTTGATCCCCATCTACGGATACATGGGCGCGGCCTGGGCCACGGTGATCAGCTACGTGGCACTGAGCATCGCCGCGTGCCTGTGTTGCCCGCGGGAACTGCGGCGTTTTCCCGACGTGCGGGCACTGGGCACCGCGGGAGGCTTCGCGCTGTTGCTGCTGGCGATCGTCATCTACACCGACATGTTCGGCCTGTCGGGACCGTGGTCGCGAGTGTTCGCGGGGGGTGCACTTTTCCTGGGCGCATACGCACTGCCGGTGTTGCTGCTGGACCCGCGGCTTCGTGCGAATTTGCCCTCATGGAGCTGGCGCAAGGCGCGGGCGCGGTGAACCCGGCGGGGAGTGCGACGCGCAGATGAAATGGCTGCTGTCCCCGCTGGTCTGGTTGCTGCTTGCCGCGCTTGTGGCACCGATCGCTTGGCAATTGCGTCCGCGCGCGAAATGGCTGGCGGCAGCTTGCCTGGCGCTGGCGGTCGCTGCCTGGCTGGCGATGACGCCGTTGGTGGCCAACTCGTTGCTGGGCTATCTGGAGCGACCCCTCGCCGGTCCGGCAACGTGCCTGACCGATCCGCCCCCGACCGTGGTGGTGCTGGCCGGCGGCGTCGATCGGCCGCCGCGGGACCTGGCCGATTTCGCGGTGCTGAATCTGGACAGTCGGCGGCGGATGGAACGCGGGGTGCAGTACTGGCGCGAGCGTGAGGGGCGCCGGGTCGTGGTGGCCGGCGGCGCGGTTGCCGCAGGACCGGCAACCCTGGCCGAGCTCATGGGCCGGTACGCGCAATGGCTGGGAGTCCCTGGACCCGCACTGCATATGGAGCCGCACTCGGCCAACACCCGCCAGAACGCGGAGAACGTCGCCCGGATGATGCCCGGAGTGCCGCGCCGGATCGCGCTGGTGACCTCCGCACTGCACATGCCGCGTGCGCGGTTGTCGTTCGAGGCGGTCGGCTTCGAGGTGTGCCCGCTGCCCAGCGACTTCAGGACTGTCCCCGTCGGCGCACCGGGCTACCTGCTGCCCAGGACCAGCTCGCTGCTCAAGACCGAAGCCGCGCTGCACGAGCTGGTGGGGATCCGGTACTACGCGTGGCGCGGCTGGCTGGATCGGCAGCCCGTCGAGGCGGCCGACTGACATTCGGTCCGTGGCGAGCCTCCGGGTGACGCTGGGGGTACCCGGGGTCGGCCGCTACATGGTCCGGCTGATCCGCGCGACCGGACCATCCCCCACGACGTCCACGCGACGTAGTGCCAAGCGCTGGCAGATAAGCGGCGCCGTAACGACAGTGGCCGGTGCCGACAAAGGCCTGCGTAGTTGCTGATGTGGCTACTCTCTCCCTGTCAAACCTGTTTCCGTCCGACGGCCCGTCTCCGATACCGGTGCCGATCAAGTCGCTGTATCGACGCGGCTACTTCGTCACCCGCAGACTGCTCGGAGCGCGGCTCTCCGAACAGCTGAAGTACATGAAGGCGCATCATCGCTGGCCGCGGACTTCCCCGCCGGTGACATTCACCGAAAAGATCCTGGCGCGCAAACTCGCGCCGCCCGATCCGCGCTACCAGATCGTCTCCGACAAGGTCGCGGTACGTCCGTGGGTGGCGCAGCGGATCGGCGAAGCGCACCTGGTGCCGGCGCTGGCGGTGTACGGCTATGACGAACTCGACCGGCTCGAGCTCGCGCCGGGCCAGGTACTCAAGTGTGCGAACCGCAGCGGCGGCGTCTATTTCAGCGATGAAGAACCCGACCGCAAAGCGCTGATCACCAAGCTCCGCCAGCACCTGGATTTCAACTTTGGCGATTGGACCGGCGAGACGTGGTACGCCGACGTTCCCAGACGCGTGCTGGTCGAGCAGGCGCTGCGCGACGAGCACGGCAGGGTTCC
>JAHWKC010000350.1 GCA_019348095.1 Pseudomonadota bacterium
CAGGATCTTGTGGCGCCGCTGGGCAGCGAGGAACGGGTCGATGCAGGTGAAGTCATAGTCCCCGGTGCCCCGGTCGATCAGCGGCCAGGGAATGCCTTCGCGGGCGACTGCGATGCCCAGCGGCGGGAGCATCGCATAATCCTCGTCGGCATGGCTGTAGTGCCGGAGCTCCGCGCACATGTCGCGCCGGCCGACCTCGCCCCAGTCGAAGGTCGAGCATTCGAAACCCGACAGGAAAAAGGTCGGAAAAATTCCTTCTTTGGCGGCCATTGCCGAACTACGCGCGAGAGCAGGGTAAGGCTCCGCGGCTGAGCCGCATTCCGGCTCTTACTGCGGCGCCCCGCCCGCGCAGCCGATGCAGTTGGCGACGCTGGGATCATGCTCGAGGCGCTTTTGCGCAATTGCCTCGCCGCAGGTGATGCAATAGCCGTATTCGCCCTCGTCGAGCCGGCGCAATGCCGACACGATCCGGTCCTTTTCCGCCTGCCGTCGCCGGTGCGCGGCGTGCGCCCCGAGGCGGCGGGTGAGGGCCTGGAGCTCGCATCTTCGCCGGCGATCTACCGCAGCGACGCGACGGTGCGCCGCTCGGCCCCGCTGCAGGCGCACCCGCTCAACCGTGCGCCGCGTGCGGCCATTCATCCGGACGACGCGCAGCGCTTCGGCCTGGCCGATGGCCAGACGGTGAAGCTCGCCACGGTCGCGGGCACCGCCACGCTGCCGGTCGAAGTCAGCACCAAGGTCGCGCCCGGCACGGTCTGGGTCGAAAGCGGCCACGGCGCGACTGCGTCGCTGGGTGCCGGTCGCGTGCGCGTGAGGAGGGCTTCGGCATGATCACCGATCCGTTCCGCGACTGGCTGCTTGGCTTCGGCATGGCCGGCGCCGGGCTGTGGATCGTGTTGAAGATCCTCGCGATCACCATGCCGGTGATCACCACCGTCGCGTTCTACGTGGTCTGGGAGCGCAAGCTCATCGGCTGGATGCATGCGCGCCGCGGGCCGATGTACGTCGGCATGGGCGTGCTGCAGGCCTTCGCCGACGTGTTCAAGCTGTTGTTCAAGGAAGTCATCCAGCCGACCAAGGCCTCGCCGTTCCTGTACCGGCTGGCGCCGCTGCTGACCCTGGCGCCGGCATTCGCTGCCTGGGCGGTGGTGCCGTTCGACGCGCAGGTGGTGTTGTCGAATGCCAATGCCGGCCTGTTGTACCTGCTGGCGATGACTTCGCTCGGCGTCTACGGGATCATCCTTGCCGGCTGGGCATCGAACTCCAAGTACGCGTTCCTTGGCGCGATGCGCGCGGCGGCGCAAGTGGTCTCCTACGAGATCGCCATGGGCTTTGCGATGGTCGGGGTGATGGTGGCCTCCGGCAGCCTCAACCTCAGCCGGATCGTTATGGCGCAGAGCGGCAACGCCGGCGCGCTGGAATGGTTCTGGCTGCCGCTGCTGCCGCTGTTCGTGGTGTATTTCATCTCCGGCGTGGCCGAAACCAACCGCGCGCCGTTCGACGTCGTCGAGGGCGAGTCGGAGATCGTCGCCGGGCACATGGTCGAGTACTCGGGATCGGCGTTCGCGCTGTTCTTCCTGGCCGAATACGCCAACATGATCCTGATCAGCTTCCTGGTCTCGATCTTCTTCCTCGGCGGCTGGCTCAGCCCGTTCCAGGGGCTTGGCATTCCGCTGCTGTCGGTGGATGGCTGGTGGTGGCTGCTGGCCAAGGTGTTCTTCTTCGCCAGTCTTTTCATCTGGTTCCGCGCCTCGTTCCCACGCTACCGCTTCGACCAGATCATGCGGCTGGGCTGGAAGGTGTTCATTCCGATCACGATCGCCTGGATCGTCGTGGTGGCACTGATGGCGTACTACGGCGTGTTCGAGCCGGGCCAATGACACAGGAATCCACCAACATGAGCGGCGTCCGGAATTCAGGCCTGCGGGACTCGAAAGTGGTTTCCTACTTCAGGAGCCTGCTGCTGCTGGAGCTGTTCCGCGGCCTGGGACTCACGTTCAAGTACCTGTTCCGTCCCAAGTACACGCTGATGTACCCGATGGAGAAGACCCCGCAGTCGGTGCGCTTCCGCGGCGTGCACGCGCTGCGCCGCTATCCCAACGGCGAGGAACGCTGCATCGCCTGCAAGCTGTGCGAGGCGGTGTGCCCGGCGCTGGCGATCACGATCGACTCCGAACCGCGCGAGGACGGCAGCCGCCGCACCACGCGCTACGACATCGACCTGTTCAAGTGCATCTACTGCGGGTTCTGCGAGGAATCGTGCCCGGTGGACTCGATCGTGGAGACCCACATCCTGGAATACCACTTCGACCAGCGCGGACAGAACATCGTCAACAAGCAGCAGTTGCTCGCGATCGGCGACCGTCTCGAATCCGAGCTCGCCGAGCGCCGCGCCGCCGACGCGCCTTACCGCTGAGTGCCGACCGACATGGATCTCGTTCTTCTCGCCTTCCTCCTGTTCGGATTCACGACGCTGGCATCGGCCATTGCCGTGATCAGCGTGAGCAATCCGGTGCACGCCGCGCTCAGCCTGGTGCTGACGTTCTTTTCGGTGGCCTGCGTGTGGATCATCGCCGGCGCCGAGTTCCTCGGGGTCGCGTTGATCCTGGTGTATGTCGGCGCGGTGATGGTGCTGTTCCTGTTCGTGGTGATGATGCTCGACATCAATGTCGCGCCGCTACGTGAAGGCAACCGCCGCTACCTGCCCGACTGGGACCTGCACCCCGAGCTCCGTGCCACCGCCGACCTGTCCCAGGCGCTGGCCGATGCGGACCTGGTGGTGATGGGGATCCCCTCGCACGCCTTCCGGGCCACGCTCGAAGAGGCAGCCCCGTTCGTGCGGCCCTGGATCCCGATCGTGAGCCTGACCAAGGGCCTCGAGCT
>JAHWKC010000351.1 GCA_019348095.1 Pseudomonadota bacterium
TGGGGGTGGAGGTGGCGGGCACGCCCTCGTCGTCGTAGCCGAAGCTCCCGAGGGCGCGGCGGTGGTGGCGTCGGCCACCACGTTGAGCAGGGGCGAGCCGTAGCGCAGCCGGCCCCGGTCCTCCGGGGTGAGGAACGACGTCCCGGCGTACGCCGCCTCGGACCCGAGCACCCGGTCGAGCTCGATGGCGTGCCCGATCGACTCGTGGACCTGGAGCGACACCTGGCTGCCGTCGAGCACCAGGGTGGTGGTCCTGGCCGGGTACGGGTCGGCGGCGAGCAACTGCACCGCCTCCTCGGCCACCCGGGGCGCCTGGCCGACCAGGTCGAGCCGGCGCACCAGCTCGTAGCCCTCGCCGCCGAAGTCACCGCCGAAGGAGTTGGGGTACGAGCGGGTCTGGGTCTCGTGCTCGCCCACGGCGGTGGCGGCGATGCCGGCCCCGCAGTGCACGACGCGCTGGGCCACGCTGGTGCCCTCGCTGGACACGAACCGCGAGCGCCGGCGCCAGGCGTGGAACCCGCCGGTGGCCACCGACGCCCCCGGGACGGCGACCATGGCCCGGGTGGCCCGCACCAGCAGGTCGAGCTTGTCGTCGAGGGGGACGGCGAAGGGGTCCTCGGCCAGCGGCGTCTCCCACCAGCCCCGGACCGGCTCGACGTCGGCCAGGAGGACCGGCGAGCGCTGGAGCGCACGGCCGGACTCGGCCACCTCCACGGCCAGCCGGGCGGCCACCTCGACGTCCGCCGGCTCCGGGACGCCGGTGGAGGCGAAGCCCCAGCAGCCGTGCTTCACCACCCGCACCCCCACGCCGGCCGAGGACGACACGCCCACGCCCTCCACGTCGCCGTTGCGCACGGCCAGGTGCTCCTCGTCGAGGTCGAGGAAGCGGGCGTCGGCGTAGGTGGCGCCGGCGGCCAGGGCCACCTCCACCGCCCGCCGGGCAAGCGTCTCGGCCTCAGCCGGCAGGGTCACGGGGAACCTCCGGCTCGGGCTCCTCGGCCTCCTCGGGCTCGTCCGAGTCGTGGACCTCGTGCGGCTCCTCCGACGCCTCGGGCTCGTCGGCCCCATCGACGTCACCGAAGTCGTCGAAGTCCTGAGGCACCTCGGTGGCAGCCTGGCGGCGGGACTTCCTTCGCCGCCTGCCGCCCGGGCGGGGGGGCCGGCTCTGCGCCGGCGGTCCGACGAGGGGCGGCAGCAGCCGGAACACGAGGTTGGCGAGGCCGACGGCCAGGATCAGGTCGCCGAAGGAGACGATCTCGCGCAGGGCGGGCACCGGGATGATGTCGCTGAGCAGGACGAGGCGGTGCTCGGGCGCGCGCCACTCCCGGGGCGGTTCGAGGTCGAGGCGGGGCAGTTCCTCCTCCCGGGCCACGCCGGCCGCCACCACGGCTTCCTCGTCCACCGGCATGGCGCCGTTGACCACCAGGACGGCGGCGTTGCAGGCCAGCCCGACCAGCACGACCGCCATCCCCCGCAGCCGCAGGTTGGCGGCGGCGAAGACGACCAGGCCGGCGTAGGCGGCGAGCACGGGGCCGAGGGCCAGGGCACCGGAGGCGTCGAGCCACGCCGGCGCCCGGTACACGAGCACGGCGACGACCAACAGCGCCGGCCAGCGCACGGGAGCCAGGGGGATGTCCCGGAGCCGGCGCCTGACCACGAGGGCCACGAGGCCGGCGGCCAGGCCCAACAGGAGGGCGACGAGAGTCACCCGCATCAGCGGGAGCGCTTCCGTGGGGCGGAGAGGGCGGTGGCCGGCGGGCGCCGGAGCTCAGTGGAGCGCGAGGGCAAGGGGCGTGGCGCTAGCGGGCGGGGGTGCGGCCGCGCTCGAGGAGGTAGACGATCAGGGCGGCGCCGAGGACGCCGAGGAGGAAGCCGAAGCGCTGGCCCAGGAGGAAGTAGCCCACCAACCCTCCGAGGAACGACCCGCCGATGCCGACCAGGATGGTCTGGCCGATGCTCATGGGGTTGGGGCCGGGGATGGCCAGCCGGCCGAGCGCCCCCACGATGAGACCCTGGATCGCCAGGACGATGATGTAGAAGAGGAGGCCCATGGGGAGCAGTCTGCCGCAAACGGGTGACCCCGTCGCGGACGGCCTGGTTCCTCGCTAGTAGTAACTCCGACCCCGCCCCGCCCGGGTGAAGAGGTACACCACGACCACGGCGCCGAGGATCGACGCGATCCAGCCGGCGGTGTAGCCCGGTCCGAAGACCAGGCGCCCGACCAGGCCGGCGAGGAACGACCCGGCGACGCCGGCGAAGATGGTGCCCAGGCAGCCCATGGGGTTGCGGCCGGGGATCGCCAGGCGGGCGAGAGCCCCCACGATCAGGCCGAACACGGCCAGGCCCAGGAGGTAGCTGAGGAGGTTGCCGTCGTTCACGGGGGCCAGTGTCCCACGACGGCTCGGCCGCTACACGCCGCGGTGTGCGACCCGGCCCGACGTCGCACCGGGAGGTTCACACGTTGGCGGGGAACAGCCGGGCCACCTGCTGGAAGAACACGAACAGCGCCACCAGCAGCACCGGGGCGCCCAGCAGGTAGACGGGCCAGCGCCGCCACGCCCGGCCGAGCAGCCAGATGGCCAGGTACAGCGCCACGACGACGCTGCCCCACAACGCTGCCGGGACCCGGGCCGACGGGTCGCCGGACAGGGCGGCGTCCTCGGCCACGCTGTCGGGGGTCGGCTCCGGTTCGGTCACCGGCTCGGCCGGCGGCGCCGGGGTGACCGGCGCCGGCGCCGGCTCGTCGACCAGCACGGCCGAGACGACCAGGCGCTGGGCGGCGCTGAAGCGGGGGTGGCAGGTGGTCAGGGTGAGGCGGGCCTCCTCGGTCTGGTCGAGCACCTCGAGCTGGTCGGGGCGCACCACTGCGCTCCG
>JAHWKC010000352.1 GCA_019348095.1 Pseudomonadota bacterium
GGCAATCCCTACCTGGAGCGGAACGCGGGGAAGCGCGGGAAGCAGGTGCTCGCCTTCATCGGCCGGCACGGGTTCCCGGCGGTGGTGCTGCTGCGGATCTGCCCGGCGATGTCCTGCGAGCTCGTCTCGCTGGCGGGGGGACTCGCCGCCATGCCGCCGCGCACCTACCTGGGGGCGAGCTTCGTGGGGATGCTGCCGGGGTCGATCCTCTACGCCGCCTTCGGCAGCTCGCTGGTGCAGAAGGACGACGCCTGGGTGACGGTGACCACGGTGGCGCTCTTCGCGGCGTTGAGCCTGGGCACCGTGGTCTGGCTGCGCCGGATCTGGCGGCGCGAGGCGAGCGAAGCCCCCGCTACAGCTGATAGCGTTTGATCTTCTCGAGCAGCGTCGAATAGGCGATGCCGAGGTCGCGCGCGGTCGCCGACTTGTTCCCCTTGTTGGCGGCCAGCGTGGCGGCGATGGCGAGCCGCTCGACGACGACGTGCGCTGGCAGGCCGAGCTCTGGCGGCGTCTCCGCAGCCGGGTGCAGCTGCCGTCGACGCCCGAGCTCGTGGACGCCGCCTGCGACCGGCTGCGCTCTGGCGAGGTCGAGCTCGACCTGCCCGAGCGGGTCAGCGTGTTCGGCACGAGCCGGCTGTCCCGCGCGCGGCTGCAGGTACTCGCTGCGCTCGACATGCCGCTGCTGCAGTGCCTGGCGCCAGTCATGCAGCACCAGCAGCAGATAGAGCCCCAGGGTCGCGGCAATCACCCACACGCCCAGTTGCAGGCGCGGGTTGCGTGCCCATTCCTGCCGCGCCTGATCGAGCCAGCCCCGCCACTGCGGCTTCATTGGTCGGCGTCCGTGGCGTCGGCCGGGGTGCGCCGCACGATACCGGCGCGCACGCCGATCTCATCGGCCGAGCGGCTCAACTCGACGCCGACGTCGCGGAACTGCCCGGTCTGCTCGAAGGCCTCGACCAGGGCCCTGGGGTCCGGACGCGGCATGCGCAGGTCGAGTTCCAGAGTGTCCGGGTCGGGCATGCGCCATTCCAGCATCTGCCAGTTGCTGCCGGGGACCGCCTCGATGACCGTCGACAGCAGTTGCAACTGGCCTGCAGGCGGTCGCAGCGCGAGCAGCGCCTCGATGGCCGCCTGGTCGCGCTCGGCGCTTTCGCGCGCGGCGAGGATCTGCTGCAGGCTTTCGTCCTGGGAGGCGATCTCGCCCTCGACCGCGGAGGTAGCGGCCAGCAACCGCAGCGAACCGGCCAGCGGCACCGCCACCAGCGCAGCGGCAAGCGCCAGGCCGGTGGCCGCCAGGATACTGCGATGGCGCGACGCCACCTCGCCCCAGTTGCGGCTCTCGGTCCGGCTCCAGGGCCGATCGTTGAGACGCTCGGAGGCGACTGCAGGCGGCACCGGGGCCGGCTTCATGCCGGCGCCACGAAGCAGCCGGCTCCACTCGCCCGCGTCGGGCGCCTGCGGCCACCACGCCGACGCCACCAGTGCGTGGTCGCGCCAGATCCGTCCTTCGACGCCCTCGTCCAGCGAGATCAGTTCCGCCCCCTCGGGCTGGGCCTGACCGCGCAGCAGTGATTCGGGCACGATCCTGAGTGGCGGCGCCAGCGGCGCCTCTTCGTCGCGGGAGGCCAGCACCCGGTCCTGCGACCAGGCCCAGACCATCGCGCGCTGACCGACCCACTCCACGTGCCAGCCCGGATCGGAGAACGGCGACCAGCGTCGGATCGCCATCTCTGCGTAGGCGCGGCGCTTGGCCGCCGGCACCGCCGCGCCGTCCAGCAGGGTGTAGGCACACAGCCCCCGCGCCAGCACCCACTCGGAGCCGCCGCCGCCTTCGCTCAGCTGCACCAGCCCGTCACTGCGCCTGAGCAGCCGGCTTGGCGAAAACCTCTGCTTCAGGCGCGCGCGCAGGCGCCGCAGCAGACGTGCCGTCTTGAGGTAGGGTGAATTCATAATCCTCGCGCCATGGTCGGCCGCCGTCATCGTACGGGGTCAGCGTCCAGTGCAGCACCTGCACCGTACCGCCCAGGGGAGACCACAGCTTCAGCGTTCCCGATTGCGAAGGATACAGCGACAGGAGTTCGTCGTCGGCCGGAATCGTGCCGAGCAGTTGGTAGAACGAGGTCAAATTGACGAAGGGCTGCAGCTTGCGATAGTCGACCACCCGCTGCGCCATCGCCTCGTCCACCCCGGGCAATGCCCGCAGCACCGTCGCCGGCGCGGTGTTGACGTTGATCCTCGGATTGCGCGAGACCGTCACCGTGCCGCTCAGCGCGGCATCGTCGAGGAAGTCCAGGGCCTCGTCCCAGCCGGCCTCCCGGAAGGCGCCGTTCTCGCCAGGCAGGGAGATCGTACCCTCCATGTCGCACTTCCCGAGCGTCGAGGCTCATCGTGACTCCGCTCGCGCGCCTCAGCCATCGCCTGACCGAGGCGGACGCCCAGCAGTACCTGGCGCTCTACCTGATCGTGCTTCTGTTCGCCCTGTTGGCCACCACCAGCGGGACCCGGTTCCACAGCGTCCAGGCGAGAGTCTTGGCCGGGTTTATCTCGGTCGGGGTGTCCGATCGGCAGCGATCGGCGATGGTTCGCAGGAGGCTTTCTATGCGGGCGACCTGCTCGCCCTGCCCGGTAGCGAAGCCAAGGTAGCAGGACGCCGTGTAGAGGCTCAATGGCCCCGCCGGGATATGCAGGTCGGGTTCGTGTACGCGAGCACCGAGGGTTACCACCTCGGCTTGCGACATCTCGCTGGTGATCCTCAGCGGTCCCAGTTCCCCGAAATCGAAGGCGGTCGACATCAGGACTTGGGTGCCGGTGGTTACGACGGGTGCGTCGAACCAGGGTCTCATCACGTTGGGCAGGTCGGAGTTCTCGCCG
>JAHWKC010000353.1 GCA_019348095.1 Pseudomonadota bacterium
GCACTGCACTCCTCTGCGATCCGTTTCCGTTCCCGCTTCCAGGCCTCCGCAACCATGACCACGATCCGCTGCGACATCGTCAGTGCCGAGGAGGAGATCTTCCACGGCGTTGTCGAGATGGTGATCGCCACAGGCGAGATGGGCGAGCTCGGCATCGCTCCGCGCCATGCTCCGCTGATCACCCGGCTCAAGCCCGGCCAGGTGCGCGTGCTCCTGCCCGGTGGCGAGGAGCAGTTCTACTACGTCTCCGGCGGCATCCTCGAGGTGCAGGCGACGGTGGTGACCGTGCTGGCCGACATCGCCGTGCGCGCCCAGGACATCGACGAGGCCGCGGTACGCACCGCCAAGGAAGAGGCCGAGCGCGCGCTGGCCAATCGCGGCGAGCAGATGGATGTGGCCGAAGCGCAGGCCAAGCTGGCCGAAGCGATGGCGCAGCTGCAGGCGCTGGAGCGCCTGCGCAAGAACATGAAGCACTGAATTTGCCGTATCGGCAGCGATCCAGAAAAACCGCCGGCCTCGCGCCGGCTTTTTTGTCGCAGACCAAAAGTTCGCGGACCTCCCCTCTGTAGGAGCGGCCCATGGGCGCGATGCTGTTCGTAGAGGCGTGGCGAAAGGCATCGCGCCCATGCCCCTCATAAGCATGGGGTGCTCCTACCCATCGCAGCGATCATGCGCACCCTCGCAGAGCCGAGCCTGCTCGGCTGCTCTTCCGTCCGGCATCACGCAGCCGAGCAAGCTCGGTCTACGACAACGCCTGATCCGGCGTACGTGCGCAACCCCTCAGCGTCGGTAGATCCAGTACCGCGACAGCAGGAAGCCCAGGCCGCCCAGCACGAGCTCGACGCCGGGCTTGGCCAGCCACGCCCACTTCAGGCCCAGGTAGTCATCGATCGCTCCGATCGCAAGCGTGCTGAGCAGCGTCATGCTCAGCCACATTCCCAGGAAGCGCAGAAACTGGGTGCGGCCGACCGCGGTGTCGTCGCCGGCAAAAGTGATGCGGCCGTTGAGCCAGAACCCCAGCAGCGCGCCGCAGACACGGCCGGCCACGTTGGCCTGTCGCACCGGCATGCCGAAATGGCTCAGCGCGACCATCACCCCCCAGTCGAGCAGCCACTGGATCATCCCGATCAGCAGGTAATGGCGGCCCTGCCGCTTCAGGCTCATCGAAGCAGGCTCATGTAAGCCGCGCCTGGATGGCGGTCCTGCGGGCGCATCCGGGCGCAGCCGCCCAGCAGGCGCAAACGCCGGTCGGCACACGGGGAGCGGCGAGCGGAGTGGAAATTCGAGATAACGGCACCGCGGCATCCTAGCAGGCCCGCGCCGGCTAGAATCGCCGTTGTCTGTACCGAGTCGAACACGTATCCGGAGTCCGCATGAGCGCACCGCTGCACGTCGTCATCCTCGCCGCAGGCGAAGGCAAACGCATGAAGTCGTCGGTGCCCAAGGTGCTGCAGAAGATCGCCGGCCGGCCGATGCTCGCGCACGCCATCGAGACCGCACGTGCCTTGCAGCCGGCCGGCATCCATGTGGTCTACGGCCATGGCGGCGACCAGGTGCGCAAGGCCTTTGCCGATCAGCGCGACCTGCACTGGAGCGAGCAGCGCGAGCGCCTGGGCACCGGCCATGCGGTGCAGCAGGCGATGCCCGAGGTGCCGCAGGACGTGCGCGTGCTCATCCTCTATGGCGACGTGCCGCTGATCACCGCCGAGACCCTGCGGCGCCTGCTCGGTGCCCCCGGACGGATCGCGGTGCTGGTGGCCGACCTGGATGATCCCAGCGGCTACGGTCGGGTCGTCCGCGACGAGTCGGGGGCCGTCGCGGCCATCGTCGAGCACAAGGACGCCGACGAGGAGCAGCGCGAGATCCTCACCGTCAACACCGGCATCCTGCTTGCCGATGGCGAGCCGCTGCGCCGCTGGCTCGCCGGGCTCGACAACGAGAACCTGCAGGGCGAGTACTACCTCACCGACGTGTTCGCCGCCGCGGCCGACGAATACAACGCCGCCGAGATGGTGCACGTGCGAGAGGCGGTCGAAGTGGAGGGTGCGAACGACCCGTGGCAGTTGGCCCAGCTCGAACGTGCCTTCCAGCTGCGCGCCGCCCGCGCGCTGTGCGGCGCCGGTGCTCGGCTGGCCGACCCGGCGCGCCTGGACGTGCGCGGGCGCGTGACGGTCGGCCAGGATGTCGAGATCGACGTCGACGTGGTGTTCGAAGGCACCGTCGAGTTGGCCGACGGCGTGCGCATCGGCCCGTTCTGCCGGCTGAAGGATGCCAGGCTCGGCCCCGGCACCGAGGTGCGGGCGCATTGCGACATCGACGGCGCCGTGGTCGAGGGCGCGGCGACGATCGGCCCGTTCGCGCGGCTGCGGCCGGGCACGGTGCTGGCCGATGGCGTGCACATCGGCAACTTCGTGGAAACCAAGAATGCAAAGGTCGGGGTGTCCAGCAAGGCCAACCACCTCAGCTACATCGGTGACACCTTCATCGGCGTGGGGGTCAACATCGGCGCCGGCACCATCACCTGCAACTACGACGGCGCCAACAAGTCGGTCACCCGGATCGAGGACCGCGCGTTCATCGGCTCCAATGCCTCGCTGGTGGCGCCGGTGACGATCGGCAAGGGCGCCACCATCGCCGCCGGCTCGGTGATCACCAAACCCGCGCCCGATGGCAAGCTCACCGTTGCACGCACGCGGCAGTCGGTGATCGAAGGCTGGCAGCGGCCTAAGAAGCAGGAGTGAGGGATGAGAAGTGAGGAGTGAGAGGAAGCGGAAGCCCGTGCTCTTACCTCTCACTCCTCACTTCTAACTCCTCACTTCTCAATCCGGCAGCACCAGCGTCACGCACAACCCGCCGTCG
>JAHWKC010000354.1 GCA_019348095.1 Pseudomonadota bacterium
GGCACCGGCGGCCTTGATGACGGCGCCGTATTCCTCGGCCGAATAGTTCGGCGTGCCGCGGAACATCATGTGTTCGAAGAAATGGGCGAAGCCCGACTTGCCCTTCTCGACCTCGTTGCGCGAACCGGTCTGCACCGGGATCTGCACGCTGACCACGCCCGGCGTGTCGGTCGGCACCAGCGCCACAGTTATCCCCAGGTCCTCCGCCCCGCCCAGCAGCCCGTCGGGGTCGCGCAGCTTGAAGGCGAGCCCCAGCACGGTGCAGATCGGCGCCAGCGAAATATAGCGCTTGGACCAGCTGACCCGCATGCCGAGGGTCTTTTGCCCCTCGTGCTCGCCCCAGCACACCACGCCGCTGTCGCCCATCGAGGCGGCGTCGGAGCCGGCATCGAGGCTGGTGAGCGCAAACGCCGGGATGTCGCGCCCGTCGGCGAGGCGCGGCAGCCAATAGTCCTTCTGCTCGGCCGTGCCGAACATCATCAACAGCTCCCCCGGCCCCAGCGAATTGGGAACCCCGACGGTGGAGCTGACCACCGAGGAGATCGAGGCCAGCTTCTGGATGACCTTGTGGTTGGCCAGCGCGCTGAAACCCAGACCGCCGTACTCCTTGGGCACGATCAGCCCGAAGAAGCGGTTTTTCTTGATGAACTCCCACATCTCCGGCGGCAGGTCGGCGCGTACGTGGGTGATGTCCCAGTCGTTGGTCATCAGGCAAAGCTCTTCGACCGGTCCATCGAGGAACGCCTGCTCCTCGGCGCTCAGCGCCGGGGCCGGTTGGTCGAGCAGGACCTGCCAGTCCGGCTTGCCCGAGAACAGCTCGCCCTCGAAGCCGACCGTGCCGGCCTCCAGCGCGACGCGTTCGGTTTCCGACAGGGGCGGCAGGATCCTGCTGTAGAACTTCAGCAGCGGCGCGGCGATGTAGGGCAGCCGAATGCCGGGCAGCAGCAGCGGCACCGCGATTGCGGCGAGCAGCACCAGCGCCGCGGCGGTGGCGATCCCGCTGGCGCCCAACAGCCAGCAGGCGACCAGCGCGGTGGCGGTCAGCGCGGTCCAGGTTGACAGCCGGAGCCGGTGGTATGCGGCAAACGCGCCGACCAGCAGAAAAGCGAGAAACGGGACGGCGATGTTCATGATGGCGCTCCAACAGGACGGGCCGACCGGTGGCTGACGCTCGGATCAGGGCGTGGCGGGACCGGCAGGTTAATCACGGGCGGTGATGCAACTGCCGACAGAAGAGGCCTGGTCATGGGTTTGCGGAAAACATACGTTTGAGTATGGAAACTCCCGGTGGACGCTGTCAACCGTCGGGGAAGGAGCTGGCGTACTGTTCCTGTCCTGGGCGTATGGTCTGCAACGTTTGGTTTAGAATCAGAAAGATGAACCTCGTGAGATCCAACACGCCCGAACAAAGCAGGGAACGAAGCGGCCGGCTCAGTGCGGATGACTGGGCGCAGGCGGCGCTCGACCTGGTTGCAGAGCAGGGCGTGGCGGCGGTGGCAGTGGAGCCGCTGGCGCGGCGGCTGGGGGTGACCAAGGGCAGTTTCTACTGGCACTTTCCTTCGCGCGATGCGCTGCTGGTCGCGGCGCTGGAGCGCTGGGAGAAGGTCGAGCAGGAGACGGTGTTCGGCCAGCTCGAGGCTATCCCGGACCCTCGTGAACGCCTGCGCGCGTTGTTCAACCTGGTCGCGCACGAGTACAGCTCGCACATCATCTATTCGGAGCTGCTCAAGGCGCTCGACCACCCGGCCGTGCAGCCGGTGATCGGGCGCGTCTCGGCGCGGCGCCTGGAATATCTCACCGCCTCGTTCCGGCAGGCCGGCCTCAGCCGCAGCGATGCCCAGCACCGCGCGCGACTGGCTTATGCCGCCTATGTCGGCTTCCTGCAGCTGAACCTGCAGTTGCACCAGGCGCGCCTGCAGCACGACGAGTTCGAAGCCTACGTCGAGCACGTGATGATGACGCTGATTCCGGCACCCTGAGCCGCAGGTGATCCTCTTTCCTTTTCGTCCCGGAGTACTGTCGTGAATGCCATTCCCAAATCCGCCGCCTCGTCTGCCGCCGTTTCCGGGAGCATCGGCAGCCAACTTGCGGCATTGAACGAGTGGGTCACCGAAGTCGCCGAGCTGACCAGCCCCGACGCGATCCACTGGTGCGATGGCAGTGATGCGGAGAACGCCGCGCTGGTCGCGCAGATGCAGGCTGACCGCACCCTGATCGAGCTCAACCAACAGACCCATCCGGGGAGCTGGCTGCATCGTTCCGATCCCGACGACGTTGCTCGCGTGGAGCACCTGACCTTCGTCTGCACCACCGCGCGGGACGACGCCGGCCCGAACAATCACTGGATGTCGCCGGCCGATGCGCACGCCAAGGTCGATGCGTTGTTCGACGGCTGCATGGCCGGGCGCACGATGTACGTGGTGCCTTACTGCATGGGGCCGATCGACTCGCCGCTGTCGCGTTGTGGGGTCGAGATCACCGACAGCCCCTACGTGGTCGCCAACATGCGCATCATGACCCGCATGGGTGCGCCGGCGCTGGCGCGGATCGAGCAGGAAAAGTCCTTCGTGAAGGGCCTGCATTCGGTTGGCGAGCTCGATCCCGAGCGGCGCTTCATCATGCATTTTCCCGAGGAGCTGACGATCAAGTCGTACGGCTCGGGCTACGGCGGCAACGCGCTGCTCGGCAAGAAGTGCCATGCGCTGCGCATCGCCAGCCATCAGGCCAGGAGCGAGGGCTGGCTGGCCGAGCACATGCTGATCCTTGGCCTGGAAAGCCCGCAGGGCGAGACGCACTACATCGCCGCCGCGTTCCCGTCGGCCTGCGGCAAGACCAACC
>JAHWKC010000355.1 GCA_019348095.1 Pseudomonadota bacterium
CGAGGCGCTGGCCGGGCACTGCGACACCATCCGCGTGACGCTGCTCGCCGACGGCGGGGTGCGGGTGCAGGACAACGGGCGCGGCATCCCGGTGGAGACGCACCCGGTCGAGAAGCGCCCGGCGGTAGAGGTGGTGCTCACCACGCTGCACGCCGGGGGCAAGTTCGACGGCGAGTCCTACGCCGTGAGCGGCGGTCTGCACGGCGTCGGGGCAGCGGTGGTCAACGCGCTGTCGACCCGGGTCGAGCTGTTCATCAAGCGCGACGGCAACGAGTACCGGATGGAATTCCGCAACGGCGACCGCGTATCCGAACTGGAGATCGTCGGCAGCGTCGGCAAAAAGAACACCGGCACCCGGCTGCGCTTCTGGCCGGACCCGGGCTATTTCGATACGGCCAAGTTCAACCTGCGCTCGCTCAAGCACCTGCTGCGGGCCAAGGCGGTGCTGAGCCCCGGCCTGACCGTGAAGCTGCTCGATGTCGCCAGCGGCGATAGCCACCAGTGGTACTACGAGGACGGCTTGCGCGACTACCTGCACGGCGAGCTGCAGGGATGCGAGCTGCTGCCGCCGGAGCTGTTCGTCGGCCGGCGCGAGCTCAACACCGAGACCGTCGACTGGGCGGTGGCCTGGGTCCCCGATGGTGAACTGGTGCAGGAGAGCTACGTCAACCTGATCCCGACCGCGCAGCACGGCACCCACGTCAACGGCCTGCGCACCGGCTTCACCGATGCCTTGCGGGAATTCTGCGACTTCCGCAGCCTGCTGCCGCGCGGGGTCAAGCTGGCGCCGGAGGATGTATGGGACCGGGTCGCCTTCGTGCTCAGCATCAAGATGACCGACCCGCAGTTCAGCGGCCAGACCAAGGAGCGCCTGAGCTCGCGCCAGGCCGCGGGCTTCGTCGAGGGCGCCGCCCACGACGCGTTCTCGCTGTGGCTCAACCAGCACACGGAGCTGGGCGAGCGCATCGCGCAGCTCGCCATCGAGCGCGCGTCGGCGCGGCTGAAGACCGAGAAGCAGATCACCCGCAAGAAGATCACCCAGGGCCCCGCCCTGCCCGGCAAGCTCGCCGACTGCACCAGCCAGGACCTGTCGCGCACCGAGCTGTTCCTGGTCGAGGGCGACTCGGCCGGCGGCAGCGCGCGGCAGGCACGCGACAAGGACTTCCAGGCGATCCTGCCGTTGCGCGGCAAGATCCTGAACACCTGGGAGGTCGCCTCCGGCAGCGTCTTGGCGTCGCAGGAAGTGCACGATCTGGCGGTGGCGATCGGCTGTGATCCGGGCAAGGACGACATCAGCGGGCTGCGCTACGGCAAGGTGATCATCCTGGCCGACGCCGATTCGGACGGGCTGCATATCGCCACCCTGCTGACCGCGCTGTTCCTCAAGCACTTCCCGGCCCTGGTCGCGGCCGGGCATGTGTTCGTGGCGATGCCGCCGCTGTTCCGCGTCGACGTCGGCAAGCAGGTGCTTTACGCGCTGGACGAGGAGGAAAAGCGCATCCTGCTGGAGAAGATCGAGCGCGAAAAAGCCGAGCGCAAGAAAGGGTCGAGCGGCGCGGTCAACGTCACCCGCTTCAAGGGCCTGGGCGAGATGAACCCCGAGCAGCTTTGGGACACCACGGTCAATCCCGAAACCCGGCGCCTGCTGCAGGTGCGGATCGAGGACGCGGTCGCGGCCGACCAGATCTTCAGCTGCCTGATGGGCGACGTGGTCGAACCGCGCCGCGAGTTCATCGAGTCCAACGCACTCAAGGTCGCCAACCTCGACGTCTGAGCACGTCCCGGCGCGTCACCCGCAACGGGTCGAATTGACGGCCCGTTGATCCCGCAGCGGTTACAAGCGGGTGATCACCACCGCAACGGGCCCATCCATGAAGCAACTACTGCTGGCCATGGCGATCGCCGCCGCCGCCACATCGTGCGCGACCACCACTTCGCCCACCGGCCGCACCCAGCAGGTCGGGGCGGTCTCGCAGGCCGAGCTCAACCAGTTGGGGGCGCGCGCCTTCGCCGAGGCCAAGGCCAGCAACCGGCAGAGCAGTGACGCCGGGCAGACCCGCTACGTACGTTGCGTGGTCGATGCGATCACCCGTCAGTTGCCGGCCCAATGGCAGGCCAACTGGGAGTCGGCATTGTTCGTGGAGGAGTCGCCCAACGCATTCGCGCTGCCCGGGGGCAAGGTTGGCATCCACACCGGTATCTTCAGTGTCGCGCGCAACCAGGACCAGCTGGCGGCCGTCATCGCGCACGAGCGCGCACACCTTCGCGAGCGACACCACATCGCGGTCGCGGTCGCGGCCGGTCTTGCCCGAGCGTTCCCGCTCGTCCCGCTGTTCACGGCAGCTGCCAACGAGATCGCCCGGCTGGTCGAGATGCGCGCTGACGACGCCGCAGCCCGCGACACCGACCAGATCAGCGTCGCCGCGGCACTGGTCGCCCTTGCCGGGATGCGCGCGCCGAGAGCGGCGCTCGCCGCTGCCGACACCGCAGGCGCCATGCGCGTCATGCGGCTGCTCGAGCCCGCGGTGCCGGTGGGGCTGGGCCGCCGGGTCGCTCTCGTGGCCGCGCTGACACTTCTGCTGCTCGCGCCAGCGCTCCTCGCCGCCTACCCGGCGTTCGCCGCCGCCGGCGCGGACATCTGCACAGCACCGCCGCTCAGGCGCTGACGCGAACGGCGAGCGGCTCTCCGCTCAGGGAGGTGCACCCGCTGCCGGCGGTGAGCGGGAACACCCGTCGATCAGCGGCCGTTCTACTATCGACCTTCGTTGCCGCTGTACCCATCAAGGAGATCGATGAGCTCGCGCCGCACTGCCGTCAAGAGC
>JAHWKC010000356.1 GCA_019348095.1 Pseudomonadota bacterium
ATGACGCTCGCGTCCTGGGGACTGATGTGGCTGGAGCTCGAAGCCGCCTCGCTGGATGCCGACATCTATGTCGCCGACAGCCAGATCCGCTACCTGGCGCCGCTGTACGACGACCTGCGCGTGCAATCGGAGCTGGCCACCGGCGCGGACTGGCCGACCTTCTTCGCCACCCTTCGCCAGCGCGGCCGCGCCCGGGCCAGCATCGTGGCACGGGCGAGCCTTCCCGGCGGCGGCGTGGCGTGCGATTTCACCGCCCGCTATGTGGCGATCGCCCGCGGTGATCGCGCCGCCATGCCGCGCCCGCTAGGATGATCGGCACTGTCCCTTCGCGGAGTGCGCCGATGCGCCAGTTGCAGATGATCCTTCTGATGTGCGCTCTCGTGACCACGTTGCTGCTGGGCGGATGTGCGAGTGCCGGTCGCGAGGCCGACGCGCTGGACCGGGCGCAGTACGCATGGTCCGGTGCGATCCGGTGGGGCGACTTCGAAGGCGCGCGCAACCTGGTCGATCCCGAGTATCGCAAGGCGCATCCGATGACGCCGCTGCAGCTGGACCGCTACGAGCAGGTGCAGATCTCCTCGTACCGCGATGTCGGCTCGGACCGCGACATCGCCGCCGGCACCGCCATGCGCGACATCGAGATCGGCGTGGTCAATCGCCACACGCAGGCCGAGCGCACGGTCCGCTATCGCGAGAACTGGCGTTGGGACCCCGAGGCCGCAACCTGGTGGCTGAAGGGCGACCTGCCGGATCTGTGGGACGGGCAATAGTCCTTCGACCGGCGCGCTTTTTTGCACCGCCACCGGCGCTGGGCGACAATCCCCGCTTCGCTTCCGCACCGTGATCCCGTGACCCCAGAAGAACTGCTGGCCTTTGCCGGCCGCCACCCGTTGCTCTCGCTCGGCCTGGCCGCCGTCACCGTCGCCCTGATCTACACCGAGATCGCGCGCCTGTTCCGCGGCTACAAGGGCCTGCGCCCGGCCGAACTGACGACCCTGATCAACCGCGAGAACGCGCTGGTGATCGACCTGTCGCCGAGCGCTGATTTCGAGAAGGGCCACATCGCCGGCAGCCGCTCGGTCGCGCCGAGCCAGTTCGACCCGGAAAGCAAGCTGCTGAGCAAGGCCAAGGCACTGCCGGTGGTGGTGGTCTGCCGCAACGGCCAGGCTTCCGGCAACGCCGCCAAGAGGCTGAAGAAGGCCGGCTTCGAGCACGTGTACTGGCTCGACGGCGGCGTGCAGGCCTGGCAGCAGGCCGATCTGCCGCTGGTCAAGGGCCGCTGAGCGCCGCGGATGCGTTGCTGCGGATCGCGAACGCCTGCCGGTGCGCGCGCCCCCGCGTGGCGCGGACCGCCGCCTGACTGGGCAGCCGCGTAGCGGCCGCGTGGCATAATTCCCCTCTTTTTCCGCTTACCGGAGTACGGACATGTCCGAAGAGACCCTCACCGGCGCAGCTGCGCCGAGCGAAACCCCGGCCCGGCGTTCACGGTCGAGAAGCTCTACGTCAAGGACGTCTCGTTCGAAGTGCCCGGCGCGCCGGCCGTGTTCAACGAGCAGGCCCAGCCGCAGCTGCAGATGAACCTGACCCAGAACGTCCAGCGCATCGGCGAGAATGCCTATGAGGTCGTGCTCGGCATCACCCTGACCTGCAAGGCCAACGACAAGCCGATGTACCTGGCCGAGGTCAAGCAGGCCGGCGTATTCGGGCTGTCCGGGTTCGAGGCCGCGGTGCTCGACGGCATGCTCGGCACCCAGTGCCCCAACGTGCTGTACCCCTACGCGCGCCAGCTGGTCAGCGACCTGGTCCAGGCCGGCGGGTTCCCGCCGTTCGTGATGCAGCCGATCAACTTCGAGGTGCTGTATGCCGAGGGGCTGCGCCAGCGCGCCTCGCAGCAGGCCGAGGGCCAGCTGGGTTCCGAGACCGCCGGCAGCGCCTGAACATTTCCGTGACGGGGACCTTGTCCCAGGGAGCTGGCAACGGCGCCACTCGCGTGGCGGTCCTGGGAGCAGGCTCCTGGGGCACCGCGCTGGCGGCACTGATCGTGCGGCACGGCCACACCGTGTCGTTGTGGGGGCGCGATCGCGCCGTGGTGGAGGCCATCGCCGCCCGCGGCGAGAACCCGCGCTACCTGCCCGGCATCGCGCTGCCGGAGGGAGTGCAGGCGACCACCGCGCTCCCGGAGGAGCCGGACGTCACGGTGCGCGGCTTCCCCTTCCTCACGCAGGCCCTGTCCGGCCGCTACGACCGGGTCGACATCTCGGCCCGCGACGCCCCGGCCGGCGAGATGACGCTGACGCGGCTCGACACGACGCTGCGCGGGGTGCGGGTGACGCTGTCGCAGGCGCTGTCCGGCTCGGTCGGCGAGGTTCCCGTCGACGCCGTCGAGGCGCGGGCGCTGCTCGAGGAGCGCAAGGGCGATATCGGCTACGGCGACCTGCTGACCGACGACAGCGTCGCCAAGGCCGTCAACCGCGTCCTGAAGGCCGACCTCGTGGTCGTGGATGACACATCGGGCTGTTGCCGGTGCCCACCGAGGCCGCCGAAGCCCTGTTCCGTGTGATCGACGCGGCCTATGAACGCCGGTCGGTCGCCATCAGTTCGAACATCCACCCCCGGCAGGTTCGAACAGCTGCTCCCGGCGACGATCGCCACCGCTGCAGTCGACGGTTCATGCACCACGCCCACCTCGTGGTCACCGAAGGCGACAGTTACCGGTCCGCCCCAGGCCCGCGACCCGAAGGGGGCGACACCATTGACCTGGCCCTCACGCGGGGAGACCTCGTGTCCGTCAGTGTGGAGTTCTACTGTCTGCCC
>JAHWKC010000357.1 GCA_019348095.1 Pseudomonadota bacterium
CGAGGCGGCCGACCCTCCCCGGGGCTTCAGCGCCTGCGTCCCCTCCCCCGCAGCGGGGAGGGTCGGCCTGGCGCTCGTTCCACCACCGGTCGTCATGCCCGCCGTCGCGGGACTGACGAGCAGATGCAAGAGCGGGAGCTCGGGATTTCCGTGCCCCTCGCTGGACCCACGCGGCGCAGAGCCGCACAAGGACATTCCATGGACTTCTCGAAATTTTTCATCGACCGGCCGATCTTCGCCGCGGTGCTGTCGATCGTGATCTTCGCCGCCGGGCTGATTGCGCTGCCCGCACTGCCGGTCAGCGAGTACCCCGACGTGGTGCCGCCGAGCGTGCAGGTGCGCGCGGTGTATCCGGGCGCCAATCCCAAGGTGATCGCCGAAACGGTGGCGACGCCACTGGAGGAGGCGATCAACGGCGTGGAGGACATGATGTACGTCAAGTCGGTCGCCGGCTCCGACGGCGTGCTGATCACCACCGTGACCTTCCGCCCCGGCACCGATCCCGATCGCGCCCAGGTGCAGGTGCAGAACCGCGTCAGCCAGGCGCTCGCGCGGCTGCCCGAGGACGTGCGCCGGCAGGGCGTGACCACGCAGAAGCAGTCGCCGACGCTCACGCTGGTCGTGCACCTGGTCTCGACCGACGGCCGCTACGACTCGCTGTACATGCGTAACTACGCGACCTTGCGGATCAAGGACGAGCTCGCGCGGCTCGAGGGCGTCGGCAGCGCGCAGATGTGGGGCGCGGGCGACTACGCGATGCGGCTCTGGCTCGATCCGAACCAGGTCGCGTCGCGCGGCCTTACCGCGGGCGATGTCGTGCGCGCGGTGCGCGAGCAGAACGTGCAGGTCTCGGCCGGCCAGCTCGGCGCCGAACCAACGCCGGACGTCAGCGATTTCCTGCTGTCGATCAACGCGCAGGGCCGGCTGCGCAGCGAGGCCGAGTTCGCCGACATCGTGATCAAGAGCGGTAGCGATGGCGAAGTCGTGCGCCTGGGTGACGTCGCGCGCATCGAGCTCGGCGCCGGCGACTACACGCTGCGCTCGCAGCTCGACAACGACGACGCGGTGGCGATCGGCATCTTCGAGGCGCCCGGCGCGAACTCGATCGCGGTGTCGGACGCGGTGCGCGCGAAGATGGACGAGCTCGCCGCGCGGTTTCCGGAAGGGCTCGGCTACGAGGTGGTCTACGACCCGACCGTGTTCGTGCGCGACTCGATCAAGGCGGTCGTGACCACGCTGCTAGAGGCAGTGCTGCTGGTGGTGCTGGTGGTCGTGCTGTTCCTGCAGACCTGGCGCGCATCGATCATTCCGTTGCTCGCGGTGCCGGTGTCGGTGATCGGCACGTTCGCGGTGCTGCACCTGCTTGGCTTCTCGATCAACACGCTGACCTTGTTCGGGCTCGTGCTCGCGATCGGGATAGTGGTGGACGACGCGATCGTCGTGGTCGAGAACGTCGAGCGCAACATCGAGGAAGGGCTGACGCCGCTCGCGGCCGCGCACCAGGCGATGCGTGAGGTGTCTGGCCCGATCATCGCCATCTCGCTGGTGCTGTGCGCGGTGTTCGTGCCGATGGCGTTCCTCGACGGCGTGACCGGCCAGTTCTACAAGCAGTTCGCAGTCACGATCGCGATCTCGACGGTGATCTCGGCGGTCAACTCGCTGACGTTGTCGCCGGCGCTCGCGGCCAGGCTGCTGCGTGCGCACGGCGCACCGAAGGACACACCGACGCGGGTGATCGACCGCCTGTTCGGCTGGCTGTTCCGCCGCTTCAACCGCTTCTTCGGGTGCAGCGCCGAGCGCTATCAGGCCGCGGTGTCGAGCACGTTGCGCAAGCGCGGCGCGGTGTTCGCGGTGTATGCGGCGCTGCTGGTGGCGGCCGGGCTGATGTTCCAGGCGGTGCCGGGCGGCTTCATCCCGATCCAGGACAAGCTGTACCTGATCGGCGGCGTCAAGCTGCCCGAAGGCGCCTCGCTCGCGCGCACCGACGCGGTGATCCGCAAGATGAGCCGGATCGCGCTCGAGACCGAGGGCGTCGCCAGCGCGGTCGCGTTCCCGGGCCTCAACGCGCTGCAGTTCACCAACACGCCCAACACCGGCACGGTGTTCTTCGGCCTGAAGCCGTTCGGCGAACGCGAGCGCAGCGCCGCCGAGATCAATGCCGAGCTCAACCAGAAGATCGCGGGCATCCAGGAAGGATTCGCGTTCTCGATCCTGCCGCCGCCGATCCTCGGCCTCGGCACCGAGACGGTCGGCACCGACGCCGGCGCCGCGCACTCGTTCTCCACGCCCTTCCCGTGCCACAGCTTCCTGCTCGGTGCCGGCAAGTACGGCCTCACGCAGCTGCGCAACCTCGACCGCCTGCCGCCCACGGGCGCGGTCCTGCTCGCCTCGCCGCTGCCGGTCGTCGGCGGGTCCGGGAGCCCCGCCCGCGTGCTCGCGCTGGTCGAGCGCCCCCTCGTCGAGTCCTAGCGTGCGCGTCGCCGAGGCGGTCGGGCGCGTCGTCGCCGGTGCGGGTCCGCGCTGCGCGTTCGGCGTGGTGGGCAGCGGCAACTTCCACGTCACGAACGCGCTCGTCCACAGCGGCGCGCGCTTCGTCGCGGCGCGGCACGAGGGCGGCGCGGCGACCATGGCCGACGCCTACGCCCGGCTGAGCGGACAGCTCGGCGTGCTGACGCTGCACCAGGGCGAGGACATGGGCCGTCCCAGCGAGCTCATCGTGCGCGTGCCGGTGACCGGCGGCATCGAGGTCAGCGGGCACGCGGTCGCGATCGAGGCCTGACGCCGGCGCGGGCGGCC
>JAHWKC010000358.1 GCA_019348095.1 Pseudomonadota bacterium
GATGCGCTGCGATGACGGACCCGGCATGCGACCCGCCGGCGAGTTTTACGGCCGCCCTCGCATGCGGCTCGGCAGCCGTGTCATTGCCGACTTCCAGCTGGTAAGCGGCGAGCTGGCTGCGGACTTCGCCGATCAGCCAAGGGTAGGCGGTCGCCTCGATCGCGGGCAGATGCGCCTGGAGTAGCGCGATCGCCTGCCTGTGCCTGCCTTTCGCGGCCCAGTAGTGCGCGAGCGTGCTGCGGATGCCGTTCGCGACCAGCGGCTCGCCTACGGCCATGCAGGCACGGATCGCGCTCTCCACGTCGCCGGCCTCGTCCAGCGCCATGCCCAGGCCGTGCAGGGCCTCGATCCGGATCTGCCCGGCAATGCATCCCAGCCGCGGCGGCAGGGTCTCTTCGGCCAGTGCCTGCTCGGCGTACTGGCGGCCGAGCGCGAACTGTCCGTACTGGTTGTACAGCGTACCGGCCACGGTCAGCGCGTTGTGCCGCCAAGGGGATTCCGGCACCTGCTCGCGCAACTGCAGCGCACGTTCGAGGTAGCGCAGACCGAGCAGGAACTCACGCGCTACCCCCGCGGTGTTCGCAACCAGCAGGGCGGCGCGGTATCGGACTTCCGGGTCCTGCGCCTGATCGTGCAACGCGACCGCATCGCCGAGCGCGGCTTCGTAGTGGCCTCGAAGCACCTTCCGGTAGTCGAGCAACAGACGCAGATGCTCGCGCTCGCGCTCTGTCGCCTGCGCCGAGTCCCGCTCCAGCTCAGTGAGCAACCGGTCGAACACAGCCGGGTCGGCCGTGCGCGCGGCGTACGCCTGCTCCACCCGCTCGGTGAAGTCGCCGGCCGACGCGTTCAACGCCGCGCCAAGCACCAGACTGCCTGCGAGCAGGCTCTTGAGCTTCCAGGTTGCCCGCATCGGGTTCCTCCGCAGCCACTGCGTCCCTGCCCGGCGCCCGCGCCGGACGGAGCAGGCTACCGTATTACGCGGCGCACAGCTGCGACTCGTCGGGCTGCTCATCCGGAGACACCGGCTGCTCCTCGAAACCGTCCTCGTCCTCGCTGGGAACGCTGATCATGCATGCCATGACGGCGGGCAGACCCAGGGCATTCCGCAGCGATACGGCGTCGCCCGCCTCGAGTGCGTCGCGAACGGCCGGGGCAAGGCGGCCCAGCCGCCCGGCATGCCGCGCCGCCGGCTCGGGGGCCGCGTCGCGGCCCAGCGCTTCCAGATAGTCCATCGCGTCGCACATGGAAACTCCTCCAATTCGGGATCAGGTTCGTACCAGCGAAAGCGTTGCCGGCGGCCGCGCCGGCGCCGCCGCGTCGAAGCGCGCGGCCCGCGTGATCATCGCCACGTCCCGGCGGAGCGGCTCGCACTGCGGCACCACAACGGTCGACTGCATGTGCAGTTGCACGTCCGGCAGCCGGGCCAGCGGCACGCGCTCGATCCGCGGCGTCGAGACCGGCAGGGTCGGCGCTTCGTAGATGATGACTTCGTGGTCCAGCGGGTAATCGCGCACGAGGCGCTCGACCAGCAGGCGCCGGTGCCCGGGTCCGGTCGCGAACCGGGTGCATGAGCGGTCCCCGACGACCCCGACCTGCCACAGCACTAGATACGCCGCCGGATCGATCCGGCGATGGTGGAACAGGAACTGGCTGGCTTCGTAATGCTGGCAGCCGAACCGGCCCGGATCGATCCCTAGATCCGCATAGAGGCAGTCCTCCGCCGATACGCCAGGCTCGATCGACGCGGCGTAGCCCTCGGCCCGTGCCTGTGTCACGGCGTCATGGGGCACTTTCGCAAATACTCCTGGGTGACCGTAGAACGCGCCGCAAACCCGGCTGCCGGCGCGCACCTCCGCCAGCATCGCATCGACCATTTCCCGATAGGTCTGGTGACGCGACTTACCCTCCGCATAGTAGGGCTGCAGGCTGCGCGCATCCGCGCGCATCTGCCGCACCCACTGCTCGACCACGGCATCGGACGCGGCCACGAACACCACGTCGGCCTGCTCGATATGGCTGCGCGCGCGCGGCCCGAGATGAGCGCCCAGCATCATGCCCAGCCCGACGCACGCAAGACTGCCCGACGATGCTGCGGCCGGCGTAACCATCGATTACCCCCTCACGATTCCTTCACCCTACGCCTGGGCCCTTGGAAAATCCAACCCGAGGGCGGCGGCCGTTGGGCCCACCGGCTCCGCGGCAAGGCCCATGCCCGCATGCGCGCGGCCCGGCCCTGCACCGGCTGGAAACCGAACGGCGCGACGAGCCGATGCATCATCCGGCCGTGGGCACCGCCCAGGCTCTCGACGACGATCGTGTCCAGCTCCAGCAAGCCGAATCCGTACTCGAGCACGAGCCCGAGCGCTCGCGAGGCGACACGGCGCTTCCATGCCTCGACGCGCACCATGATCCCGAATTCGCCCTGCGGCCCGCGCCGCTGAAGCGCGGCCAGCCCCAATGGACGTCCGGTATCGCACTCCACGATCGCCCAGTAGCGGTGCCCCGGCATGGCGGGCGCGTTGTGCCGGCAAGCGATCGCAAACGCCGCATCGGCGGCGGCGGGCACCAGCGTCCCGGCCCGCCAGCGGTCGAGCACGGACTCCGCGGCCGCGATCCCGAGCCGGGCGCCGGCGACCACGTCCGACGCGTAGTGCACGCCGGCGTAGATGCGGGAGATGGCGACCTCGCGCGCGAGCTGCTCCTGCGTGAAGTCCCGCAGCGGCTTCCCGGACAGGTCAGCGCCCGGGAGCGGGGTCCACGGCACGGTCACGCCGGCGGCGATGCCCAGCGCGAGGAG
>JAHWKC010000359.1 GCA_019348095.1 Pseudomonadota bacterium
GCGGCCATCCCGCCGGCCTTCCACTCCATGTCCGGGACCGGTGTGCCGTACGGGATGGTGTTCACGCCGAGCTGGACGACGTGGTCAGCGCGGTCGTTGAGCCCCTTCGAGCGCTCGCGTCGGGTCACGACCGTGACGTGCGTGCCGGGGGCGAGCCAGGCCGGGTCGAACGTCGCCGTCATCGAGTCGGTGGCGGTCGCGACGATCCGTGCGCCGGTCGCGGCGAACGGATGGCCGGTGGCCAGCGACGAGCCGTTGGGGTTGATCCGGGACGGGTCGATGCGGCCCAGCGGCGCCTCGCGGCCGAGGCGGTGGCGGCAGTACTCCTCGCTCTCCCACGCACGCAGGGTGCACAGCACCTGCGCGGCGAACGCCTCGTGTATCTCGTAAAAATCGAAATCCTGCAGCGCCAGTCCGTTGCGCCGGAGCATCTCCGGCACGGCGATGGTGGGCGCCATCAGCAGGCCTTCGCCATGGACGAAGTCGACCGCGGCGGTCTGCGCATCGCGCAGGTGGCACAGCACCTCGTGGCCATGTTTCTGCGCCCATTCCTCCGAGCCGAGCAGGCAGGCCGAGGCGCCATCGGTCAGCGGCGTCGAATTGGCCGCGGTCAGGGTGCCGCGGCCCGAGCTGCGGTCGAACGCCGGCTTGAGCGAGGCCAGCTTCTCCAGCGTGCTGTCGGCGCGCAGGTTGTTGTCGCGCGACACGCCGCGAAAGCTCACCACCAGGTCGTCGAAGAAGCCGCGCTCGTAAGCGGCCGCCAGCTTGCGATGCGAACCCAGCGCCCACTCGTCCTGCGAGTCGCGCGAAATATTCCACTCCTTGGCCATGTCCTCGCAGTGCTCGCCCATGCTCTTGCCGGTGCGCGGCTCGGCCACCCCGGGGAACTCCGGCCTGAGTTCGCGCAGCGCAAAGCCCTTGAACGCGGCGAGCTTGTCGCGCGGCGTTTTCGCGGCGGCCGCAGCCAGCAGGCGCCGGCGCAGCGACTTGCCATAGACGATCGGCACGTCGGAGGTGCTGTCGGACCCACCGCCGATGCCCGATTCAATCTGGCCGGTGGCGATCTTGTTGGCCACGGTGATGATCGAATCCAGCGACGTGCCGCACGCGCGCTGCAGGGTGATGCCCGGCGTCAGCGGCGACAGGCCCGAGGACAACGCCGCCTCGCGGCCGAGGTTCCAGTCGTTGCTGTGCTTGATCACCGCGCCCATCGCGACCTCGCCGAGCTGCTGGCCGTGCAGCCCGAACCGCTCCACCAGCGCCCCCAGCGTGCGCACCGACATGCCGAGATTGCCGACGTCCGCGTACGCGGTGTTCTGCCGGCAAAAAGGAATGCGGACGCCACCGAGCACGGCGACGGGACGGACTGGGCGCATCGGATCACCTCGCAGAGAACGCTTGGACAGCCTGCCGGCAATGGTGTCGGGGCATAATGAAAAACAAGTGTAGCGCCGCGTCCGCAGGCGACCAAACGCCTGCGTATCGAAACTGCCATCGCAACCCAAAGGCCGCAATGACCCCGAGCGACATCGACCGACCCGCCGCGCTGCATGTGCTGGGCGCGCTGGCACTGGAACTGAAGGGCGGCGCGGCGGTCGCGCGCGCGGCGCTTTCGCAGGCGCAGGTCGGCGAACTGGGTGCGCTGGTCGCACGCGACCTCGCCACGTTCTCGGCCGAAGCCGCGGCACTGGAGCTGGTCACCGTTGGCGCGCACTACGATCCGGTGGAGATGCTGCGCCCGGGCTGGCCGCTGCATCGCGAACTCGACCAGCTCGCTGCCCGCGCGCCCGGCGACGCGCGCAGCCGGGTGATCGCGTTCGGCGGGCGCATTCTGGGCGAAGGCGAGCCCAAATATCTCAACTCGCCGGACACGCCGCTCTTCGACAAGGGCCGCACCCTCTACAATCTCGACCGCGCCGGCCCCGCCAGCCGCCAGGCCAAAAGGCTGATCGTCGTCGAGGGCTACATGGACGTGGTCGCGCTGTTCGAGCACGGTTTCGACACCGCGGTGGCCACGCTCGGCACGGCGACCACGCCCGAGCACGCCGAGCTGCTGTTCCGCAACGCGGCGGATGTCTACTTCTGCTTCGACGGCGACCGCGCCGGCCGCAGCGCCGCGTGGAAGGCGGTCGAGTCCGTGCTGCCGCGCATGCGCGACGGCCGCCAGGCGTTCTTCCTGTTCCTGCCCGAGGGCGAGGACCCGGACACCATCGTGCGCAAGGAAGGCGCGGCCGGCTTCGACGCCCGCCTGCGCGAGGCCACCCCGCTGTCGCAGTTCCTGTTCGACTCGCTTGATGCGGACGTCAACCTGGGCACGCTCGACGGCAAGGCGCGCCTGGCCGAGCGCGCCAAACCGCTGCTGGCGCAGATTCCCGACGGGGCGTTCGCCGACCTGATGCGGCAGCGGCTGAGCGAGCTTACGGGACTCGGGGAGCACCCCGGCTCACCCCACACGCGCGTGCCGGCGCCGCGTCCACATGGTGGCGGCGGGGTGGCCACGCCCAAGCGCAGCCTGGTGCGCGGCGCGATAAGCCTGCTGCTGCAGCAGCCGGCGCTGGCCCTGGAGCTACAGCCGCCGTTCCGCTTCGCCGGTCTGCGCCAGCCCGGCGTGGCGCTGCTGCTGGAGCTGCTGCAACTGGTCGATGAACGCCCCGATATCGGCACCGGTTCGCTGATCGAACACTTCGATGGTCGCGAGGAGTACGCGGCCTTGCAGAAGCTCGCGTCGCAATCGCTGCCCGGCGACGAGGCGTCATGGCGGCACGAGTTCGTCGACGTGGCGATGCAGCT
>JAHWKC010000035.1 GCA_019348095.1 Pseudomonadota bacterium
CGCTTCCAGCGCCGCTACGGCCAGCGCAAGGGCGCTCCCAAGGCCGCGGAGTAGCGGGCACCTTCTCCCGTGGCGTTGGACGAAGAGCGTCGGGCCGCCCTCCTCGGGGCCAAGCTCGGCGCTCTCGTCGCGTCCCGGCGGGGGACGAGCGGGCTCCGCCGCCCGGCCCACTTCGCGGCCGGTGCCGGGCTGGTGCTCGAGGCCGACCGCGAGGACGAAGTGGCCGCGGTGTTGTCGCACGAGATCGCCCACGTCACCCAGCACCATGTCCTGCGTGGGGTCGAGCGCGCGCAGAAGGACCAGTTGCCGATCCTGCTCGGCATGCTCGGCGCGGTCGTCGCCGCGCAGGCCGCCGGCGGGCGCTCCGGCGACAACGCCGCCCAGGCGGCGATCATCTCGGCGATGGGCCTGGCCCAGCAGCGCCAGATCGACTACACCCGCTCCAACGAGCACGAGGCCGACCGGTTAGGCATCCAGACCCTCTCGCGCAGCCGCTACGACACCCAGGCGATGGCCGACTTCTTCGAGAAGATGCTGGTCGCCTCGCGCACCAACGCCGCCGGCTACTACGACACCCCCGATTACCTGATGACCCACCCGGTCACCACCACCCGCATCGGCGAGGCCAAATCGCGGTCGCAGCAGATCGCACGCGCACCGGTCGGCTACTTCGGCGATGTCGGGCGCAGCGACAACCCCCTGTTGCCCGGTGGGTTCACCTTGTCGAGCAGCGCCCCGGCCGCCGGCGGCACCGGCGATTTCGAGTTCGCCCGCGAGCGGTTGCGGGTGCTCAGTGCCGACACCGCCTCGTCCGCGATCCGCGAGTACCGGCAACTGCGGGCTGCCGGGACGATGACCACGGCCCAGCGCTACGGCTACGCAATCGCACTGCTGCGGGACAACCAGTCGGCCGCGGCAGCCAGCGAGCTGGCCGGACTGCTGGAGGAGCGCCCCGGACACCTGTGGCTGATGCTCGCCCTGGGCCAGGCCGAGGCGCGCGCCGGCAAGAGCGAAACGGCCGATGCGACATTCACCGCGTTGCTGCGCCAGAGCCCGCACAACCGTGCTGTCGCGCTGACCTACGCCGACGTGCTGGCCGAGCGCAATACCGTGGAAGCCGGGCAACGCGCGCAGTCGGTGCTGCGCCCGTTGCTGGGCCGCTCGGCGGAGGACGCGGTGTTCCAGCGCACCTTCGCCCGCGCCAGCGATATCGCTGGCGACCCGGTGCGGGCCGGTGAGGCCCACGCCGAGGCCGCCTTCCTCAGTGGCCGCGCGGAACAGGCCCTGGTGCAGCTCAAGACGCTGAAGAAGCGGCCGGAAGTCGACTACTACGCGCGCGCCAGGATCGAGGCTCGGATCGCCGCGATCACCCCGATCGTGCTCGAACTGCGTCGCCAGGGCATCCGCGACGAAGACCTGCGCCGACGTTGAGAGAGCCGTGAGTCGGCGGCTGCGCCGCCTTGGGGAGCCGGCCGCTGCGCGGCCTGCAAGGGGGAAGTCGCCGGCTACGCCGTCTGCAAGTGGAGCAGCGGCAACCGCGGCCTTACCGACATTCAAACGTGCGCAGCACGCAACTTGACCGCCTCGTTGCGCGCCAGCACGTCGACCCGCTCGTTGTCGGGGTCGCCCGAGTGGCCCTTGACCCACTTCCACTCGATCGCGTGCCGCTGCGTCGCCAGATGCAGCCGCTCCCACAGATCGCGGTTCTTGACCGGCGCGCCGGCGGCGGTGCGCCAGTTGCGGCGCACCCAGTTGGGCATCCATTCGGTGATGCCCTTGCGCACGTACTGCGAGTCAGTGTGCAGGGTAATGCTGCACGGTTCACTGAGCGTTTCCAGCGCCATGATCGCGCCCATCAGTTCCATCCGGTTGTTGGTCGTGGCCGGATCGCCTCCGGCCAGCTCGCGCTCACGGCCCTTGCAGCGCAGCAGCGCCCCCCAGCCGCCGGGGCCGGGGTTGCCGAGGCAGGCGCCGTCGGTATGGATGTCCACGATTTTCCTTTCCACGATGCTCTGTTGCTCGTTCGTCGTTGCCGCATTATCGCCGCGAGCGCGTGCGCCGCGACAGCTCAGCCGGTCTGCAGCCGCAGTTTGTGCAGCAGCGACGGCGGAATCGCGGCATGGACGCGTTTGCCGACCGTGATCGCCATCGCCGCGCGCGACAACGGCTGGCAGGAGCGGCTGCACCAGGTGCTGGTGTATCCGATCGCCAACAACGACATGAACTCCGAGTCGTACATCGAGAACGCCAACGCCAAGCCGCTGGGCAAGGAGGCGATGCAGTGGTTCGTCGAGCACTACTTCGAGTCGCCGCAGCAGACCGCCGACCCGCGCATCGCGCTGGCCAAGCGCGACGACCTGGCCGGCCTCGCGCCGGCGACGATCATCCTGGCGCAGATCGACCCGCTGCGTTCGGACGGGCGCGCCTACGCCGAGGCACTGCGCGCGGCCGGCGTGCCGGTCACGCTGGAGGTGTACGACGGCGTCACCCACGAGTTCTTCGGCATGGCCGCGGTGGTCGACAAGGCGGAGCAGGCGCAGCAGCTCGCCGGCGAGCAGCTGCGCGAGGCGTTCGAGCAGGAATAGAGCGGCCGCGCGCGTTTGCCGCCGGGCCCGGCAACCGTGGCGGTGTAACGGCCGTTGGCTGGAATGCCCCGCACCGGCGCACCGCAGCTGCGCCGGTGCTTACAGCGCGTGGCCGACCACGTCGCTCTTGAGCTCGAAGCGCGAGTCCAGCGCCTGTACCTCGCCGTTGCCGAGCTCGTCGGCCTGGGTCGCGGCCACGGTATCGGCGCTCACCCACGGCACCGGCCGGTACGGGCCCGGCACGTAGGCCTGCCAGGCCTTGCCGTGGCCACGCCGGAACGCATAGTCCACCGGCACCCGCACCGAAGCGCCCACCGGCTCGCCGGCGATCGTCTCGGTCATGTCGAACTTCCAGTTACGGGCGCTGGCCACGCTGGCCTGCTCGAAACGCTCGCGCCAGCGTTTCGCGTACCTGCTGGAGGCGTGCGGATCGAGGCTGGTCTGCTCGACGTGCACCCGCTCGACATTGCCAGCGCCGTCGAGCTTGAGCACCAGCACCACCCGGCCGCTCACGCCGGCTCGCACGGCATCGCGCGGGTAACGCGGCGGGTTCAGCTGGTGGTTCTGCCCAGGCTCGCCGAAATGGACCTTGTCGATGAACAGCCGGTAGTCGCCGTCAGTGGCCGGCCGCGCTTCCAGCTCCAGCCGCAGGCGGGTACTGGCGATCACCGGCTTTCCGTCCTGGGTGATGGGTTCGAAGCGCCAGCCGCGAATGCTTTTCGTCAGCGCCTGCGCGACCGTCGCCTTGTGGCCAGCCTCGAGCTGGAGATCATGCACGCTGCCATCGGGCGCGATCTCGATCCGTCCGGCCGCCTCCAGCCGGTAGACGGCGAGCTGCTCCTGCGCGGGGGCCGGCGGTGCGAGGGACAGGGTGAGTGCAACGGTGACGGCTGCGGCTACCAAGCGAGGGTTCATTCGTGCCTTCCTTGAACGAAGAATGAGCGTTCACGCTACCCCGGCTTTGTCACTCGGGCAATCCGGTCGAAGCCGGTGGACCCGAGCAAGCGCCGAAGCTCGGTGCGCGGCCGCTCAGCGCGGATCGCGCAGGAACCGCGCCATCGACACCCCGTTGCCGGGCGCGGCCGGCGCGAATTCGGCGGCGATGTCGACGAAGCCGCGCATCACCGCGATCTCGCGCGGGGTGCGGTTGAGCGCATCGCGCAGGTCCGGGTCGGCGCCGGCGCGGATCAGCCACTGCACCACCCGCAGCAGGCCATGGAGGGCGGCCAGGTGCAGCGGTCCGAAACCGCGCGGGTCCTGCACGTCGAGGCGGGCGTCGTTGTCGGCCAGCAGCTCCAGCCCGGCGATCAGCACGTCCTCGTCGGCGGCGCTGCCGGGTTCGGCGCGTGCGCCGAGCAGCAGCAGCAGCGAGGTCGCGCCGGCCGCGGGCTCGTCGGCTTCGGCGCCGGCCAGCAGCAGGGTGTCCAGCAACGCCACCAATCGCGAGCGCTCACGCGCGCCGAAGCCGTACATCGCCGCGCAGTGGATGGCGGTGCGGCCCTGCGCATCGGCGGCGTGGATGTCGGCACCGGCCGCGAGCAGGCGCGCGGCCAGATCCGGCAGGCCCAGTGCGCAGGCGACCATCAGCACGGTCAGCTCGCCCGGCAGGCGCTGCTCCAGCGTGGCGCCGGCGCCGATCAGTCGGTCGACGATCTCGATGTGGCGCATGCTGACTGCGGCCGACAACGGCGTCGCGCCGGAGTGCGCCGGCAGCAGCGGATCGGCGCCGCGCGCGAGCAGCAGGTCGACCACCGCGCGGTGACCGCCGCCGGCGGCGCGCAGCAGCGCGGTGCAGCCCTGGCCATCGGCGGCGTCGACCGGCAGGCCGAGGTCGAGCAGGCGGCGCACCGCATCGGCGTCGCCGACGATCGCCGCGGCCGGCACGTCGTTGCTCTGCAACGGGCGCCGCGGCAGCGGCCAGCCACGCCAGTCGAGCCAGTCGGCGAGGTCGCGCCGGCCCGAGGCCAGCGCGACGCCAAGCGGCGTCTGGCCGTCGGCGGCGAGCAGGTCCGGCGCAGCGCCGTGGGCGATCAGCTGCTTGAGAGTGGCTTCGCGGCCGAGCGCGGCGGCCAGGTGCAGCGCGCTCATGCCGTGGCTGTCGCGCACGTCCAGCGCGATGCCGCCGGCCAGCAGGCGCGCGAGCAGCCGCGGCCAGCCCAGCCGCACCGTCAGGGTCAACGGCGGGTCGCCGGCGGCGGACGGGGCGAACGGGTCGGCGCCGCGTTCGAGCAGATCAAGCGCGAATTGCTCCAGCGCCAGCTGTTTGGGGCCGCCCGGCTTGGCCGCGGCCAGTTTCGCCGGCTTCGGTTGCTTCAAGCCTGCCGGATCCGGCCCACGGGTCGCGGATTCGACCGCGACGCACGCCGACAGGAAGCGCGCCAGGCCACCCCGGCCCGCCGGCGCAACCGCGTGCCGCAGCAAGGCCTGCATCTGCGGCATGGCGGCGGCCCCGCGCGAGAGCCAGGCGAACAGCGGGGTGTCGCCGGTGCCGTTGCGCACGTCGGCCGCGGCACCGCGCGCCAGCAGCCACTCGATCTGGGTCGGCGAAGGCAGGCTGTCGCCGTCGTGCAGCAAGGCACCCAGCTCGCTGGGGCCCAGCAGTTGCGCGAGCCCGTCCATGCCGTGCTCGCGGCCCTCGCGCAGCGCGTCGCGCAGCAGCGCGGCCGGCGCGCGATCCGGTGGTGGGCGGGCGCCGCCGGTGTCGTCTTGAGCGATTTCGCTGTCGCTATCGCTGACCCGGGCCGGCATCGCGTAGCCGGGATCGAGCGCGGCGACCAGCGCCCAGCGTCCGGCCTCGGCGGCGCGGTCGATCGCGCGCTTGCCCTCGGCGTCGCGCTGTTCGGGTTCCACGCCGAGCTCGAGCAGGCGGGCGATGAGCTCCGGCGTGGTGGCCGGGGCGGCGCAGGCCAGGACCAGCGCGTTGCGGCCGTCGGCATCGACTGCGAGCGCTTCGGTCGCGCTGACCCGCGGCAGCTGCTCCAGCAGCAGGTCCAGCACCGCCAGCCGGCCGCCGCGTGCGGCTTCCAGCGCGGCGTTGCGGCCTTGCGCGTCGGTCGCGGTCACGTCCGCGCCGGCCGCAAGCAGCGCGGTGACCATTTCGACATGGCCGCCGAACGCCGCTTCATGCAGCGCGGTGCGGCCGTCGCGGTTGCGCGCGTTGATTTTGGCCTTCTGTTTCAGCAGCAGGTGGATGCCGGCCGCGTCGTCGTCCTCGCCGCCGGCCGCCGCCAGCAGCGCCGGCTGACCATCGGCGGGATCGGTCCTGGCGCCGCGCTCCAGCAGGAAGCGCGCCAGCCGCCAGTTGCCCGAGGCGCAGGCCACGCCGAGCGGGCTCAGGCCGTCGTGGTTGAGCGGGTCCAGCTCGGCCGCCGCATCGCGCAGCAGCGCGGCGACGCCCGGGTCGGAGCTGCGCGCGGCGTGATGCAGCGGCGTGTTGCCGTCGCCGTCGACCGCGCGCGGATCGGCGCCGTTGGCCAGCAGGGTCATCACCGCGTCGGGGCGGCCGTGCCAGCTGTCGCGGGTGGCGGCGATCAGCGGGGTCATGCCGGCGTGCGTGCCGTTGAGATCGACGCCACGTGCGATCAATGCCCGCAGCAGGCGCAGGTCGGGCAGCACGGCGGCGAGCACCGGCAGGCTGCGCTGGTCGCGCTCATCGCTTGGCGGCGGCGCGTGCGGGTCGGCACCGGCGTCGATCAGCTCCAGCGCGCGCTCGACCCGACCGGTGCGCGCGGCGGCGTACAGCGCCGGCTCCAGCGGCTCGCCATCGGCCAGCGGCAGGTCGAGTGCGGCATCGAGCGCACCGGCCGGTTCGTCCTCCAGCATCAACACCGGCTCGGCCGGCGCGATGCGCTGCAGCCACGCATGCAGGGCCGGCGACACCAGCGCGAACCCGACCGCCCACGGCCAACGCGCCTCGCCGGGCACCAATCCGGGCCAGGCCAGCACCACGACCGCCGCCGCGGCGAGGCCGACCGCGACCGCGACACCGAGCCCGCGCCAGGCGCCCAGGTCGAGCTCGGCCAGCGACTGCGCATGCTCGCGCAGGGATCCGCCGTCGCGCTCCAGCGCGTGCCACAGCGGCCAGCTGCGCCACAGCGCCAGCACGAAGCCGCCGGCCACCGCACTGACGCCGAGTGCGGCGGACAGCGAACCGGACTGGAGCAATGCCGAAAGCGGCCACGCCAGGGCCAGCGCCAGCACCGCCACGCCGGCCGCCCACAGGCCGGTGAGGTTCAGGCCGTCGCGTTTCCAGGCCGGCCGCGAGACCAGCTCGATCCGTCGGCGCCAGCCCGACACCGCCAACGCGAACAGCGGCTGCGCGAGCACCCCGGCGAGCGCGGCGACGACCCCGCCGAACACGGTCAGCAGCGACAGCGCCACGCCGGCAGCGAACGCGGCACCGATGGGCCACCGTGGATGCCCGGACTCAGGCATCGGTGCCGTGGTCCGTGGTCATTGGATCGAGCTGGGTCGGCGGCACCTGCAGGTGGAAGCCGCGGGTGGCGAGGTTCTCCCGCACCACCGCGGCATCGGCGCGGGCCAGCTTGCGTTCTGCGGTCAGGGCGAGATCGAGCACGAACTGCAGCGGCCCGAGCTGCTGGCGGATCGGCGCGGGCACCCGCTCGAAGTCGTCGCGCGCGGCGAGATACACATAGGTCTCGGCCTTGCGGAGGCTCTTGTAGACGTAGGCTTGCATGGCTGGCCGGGGGGACTCACTGCGCAGCGTGATGTGACGCACAGCATACCCGCGGCTCCGGGTGTGGCGAACTGTCTGTGTTCAGCCGAGGCGCGGCGGCGCCTTGGCCTTATGCCTTGGCCTTGCCTTTGCTGCTACAGCGCCAAGGAATCCGCCACGCGTCTGTGGCGTGACAAGGTGGATTCACTGGCGCCGCCGCAGCACCAGCAACAAACGCAACAGCAAACTCAAGGACAATGGGCAATAGCGTCAGTGGTAGCCGGCGTCGGCGGCGATCTTGCCCTTGAACACGCTGTAGGACCAATAGGTGTAGCCGAGGATCGCCGGCAAAAGAACGATCAGGCCGACCAGCACGAAACCCTGCGACGACGGCGGCGAGGCCGCTTCCCAGATCGTCAGCGCCGGCGGCACGATGTTCGGCCAGATCCCCAGCACCAACCCGGCGAAACCCAGCGCGAAAAAGCTCAGCGACAACGCGAACGGGGCGGCGTCGTGTTTCTCGCGCATCACCGCGCGCCACAGCCAAAACGCGTTGACCAGCGCCAGCAAAGGTACCGGCGCTAGCCACAGGAAATTGGCGCCCTCGAACCAGCGCTCCATGATCCGCGAGTCCAGGAACGGCAGCCATGCGCTGACCAGCCCCATGAACGCCACCACCACCAGCACCAGCGGCCGGGTCAGGCTGCGGGCAACCAGCTGCATGCGGCCCTCGGTCTTGAGGACCAGCCAGGTGCTGCCGAGCAGCGCGTAGCCGAACATCACCGCCACCCCGGTCAACATCGAGAACGGGCTGAACCAGCTGAAGGCGCCGCCGACGTACTTGCCTTCCTGCAACGGCATCCCCTCGACCAGCGCACCGAGGATCACGCCCTGCGCGAACGCGGTGAACATCGAGCCCAGCGCGAACGCCGCGCCCCACGCCGGCCTGGCCCGGGTCGCCTTGAAGCGGAACTCGAACGCGACCCCGCGGAAGATCAGCGCGATCAGCATCAGCAGCACCGGCAGGTACAACGCCGACAGCACGATGCCGTAGGCGCGAGGGAACGCCGCCAGCAGGCCGGCGCCGCCGAGCACCAGCCAGGTCTCGTTGCCGTCCCAGATCGGTGCGGCGGTGTTCATCATGTGGTCGAGCTGGTCGGCGTCCTCGGCGAACGGCGCCAGGATGCCGAGCCCAAGCACGAAGCCGTCGAGCAGCACGTACATCAGCACGCCAAAACCAATCACGCCGAACCAGATGACCGGAAGCCAGTACTCCATCGTTTACGCTCCTCGATTGCCGTACCCTTGCTGCCGCTGCTTTTACTCGTCATTCCCGCGTTGGCGGGAATGACGAGCGGAAACACCGAGCTCACGAGCCATGCGCCAGCTCACTCATCCTCGATCGACCGGTTGCCCATCGACAGCGGCCGCATCGCGGTCTTCTCGTGATCGTCGTCATCGGGCGCGTGCTCGAAGACCTGCGGGCCCTTGCGCACCAGCTTGAACAGGAACCAGAAGCCGGCGCCGAACACGACCACGTACACCAGCACGAACGTCGCCAGCGAGAACGCGACGCTGCCGGCATCGATCGCACTGACCGCATCGCGGGTGCGCAGCAGGCCGTAGATCACCCACGGCTGGCGGCCGATCTCGACCACGTACCAGCCGGCCAGGATCGCCACGAAGCCCGACATCATCATCGCGCGCCAGCCGTTTTGCAGCCAGCGGCCACTCGCGGTGCCGGCATCGAACAGGGTCTTGCGCCGCCACGCCCACATCGAGGCCATCACCAGCAGCAGCATCGCAAAACCAATCCCGACCATCAGCCGGAACAGGTAGAACACCGGCGCAACCGGGGGGCGCTCGCTGGCCGGCACTGCGGTCAGCGGCTGGATCTCGCCGTCCCAGGAGTGGGTCAGGATGATGCTGCCCAAGCGCGGGATCGCCAGCTCGTAATCGTTGCGTTCCGCGGCCTCGTTGGGCACCGCGAACACCACCAGCGGCACGCCTTCGCCGGCCGGTTCGTGCTCCCAGTGCGCTTCCATCGCCGCCAGCTTGGTCGGCTGGTACTCGTGCACGACCAGCCCGTGCAGGTCGCCGACCAGGATCTGCAGCGGCACCGCGATGGCGGCGAAGGCCACCGCGAGCTTCAACATGCGTTTGCCCGCGGCGACATGCACGCCGCGCCGCAAATACCCCGCGCCGACCCCGCCGATCACGAAACAGGTGGTGAGGAACGCCGCCAGCACCATGTGCGTGAGCCGGTACGGGAACGACGGATTGAAGATGATCGCCCACCAGTCGGCCGGCTCGAATATTCCGTCGACGATCACATGCCCTTGCGGCGTATGCATCCAGCTGCTGGCCGAGATGATCCAGAAGGTGGAGATCAGCGTGCCCAGCGCGACCATGCAGGTGGCGAGGAAATGCAGCTTCTCCGGCACGCGCTTCCAGCCAAACAGCATCACCCCGAGGAAGGTCGCCTCCAAGAAGAACGCGGTCAGCACCTCGTAGGCCAGCAGCGGCCCCAGGATGTTGCCGGCGCGCTCGCTCAGCACCGCCCAGTTGGTGCCGAACTGGAAGCTCATGACGATGCCCGACACCACGCCCATGCCGAACGACACCGCGAAGATCTTCACCCAGAAGAAATACAGGTCGCGCCACAGCGCATCGCGCGTGCGCAGCCAGCGGAATTCGAGGAACGCCAGCCAGCTCGCCAGTCCGATGGTGAACGCCGGAAACAGGATATGAAACGAGATCACGAATCCGAACTGGATCCGTGACAGCAGCAGTGCATCCACGCAGCGTGCCTCCGCGGCACGCGGGGGCTGCCGCGGGCGCCATTGTGCGCCGCGGCGCCGGACCGGGCAAACCGGCGCGGGCCAACCGGTCCGGCGCGTGATGCCGCGCACACCGGCCCATGACCGATGGCCCGATTGCGCAAACAGACCGGCTGCTACGCTGCGCCGGTTTCCCGTTACGAGTGGACCCCGATGCGCCTTGCTCCGCTGACGCTGGCCCTGCCGCTGGCGATGCTGTTGCCGATCTCTGCGCTCGCGCAGGCCCCGGCGCAGGCTCCAACGCCGACCTCGACTTCGACCCCGATCACGCTTGCCCAGGCGATGGCCAACCCCGACTGGATCGGCCCGCCGGTCGAACAGTTCTGGTGGTCGTGGGACGGCCGGCACGCGCAGTACCAGCTCAAGCGCGAGGGCGAGGTGATCCGCGACACCTGGCAGGTCGGGCTCGATGGCAGCGGCCCCACCCGCATCGACGGCGCCGCGCTCGCGCAACTCGATGCGCCGCGTCCGGCGTACGACGCCGAGCACACGCGCATGGCGTTCGTGCGCAACGGCGACGTGTTCGTGCGCGACCTGCGCAATGGTGCGCTGACCCAGGTCACCCGCAGCGACGCCACCGAATCGCGCCCGCAATGGAGCCGCGACGGCAACCTGGTGTTCCGCATCGGCAACGAGTGGTTCCAGTGGCGTGCCGGTGCCGGCGTCAGCCAGGCGGCGCTGGTCAGGGCCGAAGACGACCCCGGCAAGGCACCCGAGGCCGACGACCTGCGCGAGCGGCAGATGGCGCTGTTCGAGACCCTGCGCACCGAGCGCGAACGCCGCGAAGCGGTACGCAAGCAGAACGAGCTGTGGCGCCGCAACGATCCTTCGCGCGCGCCTTCGCCGGTGTACCTGGGCGACAAGGTCGAGATCATCGATAGCGCACTCTCGCCCAACGCCAAGTGGCTGCTGGTGGTCACCCAGGCCAAGGACGGCGAGCGCGGCCAGGCCGGCAGCATGCCCAAGTACATCACCGAGTCGGGCTACGAGGAGTTCGAGGAGGTGCGCCCGCGGGTCGGGCGCAAGGCGCCGCTGCCGCATTCGCTGTGGCTGGTCGACGTGACCAACGCCGAGGCGCGCGAGTTGTCGTTCGATGCGCTGCCCGGCATCGACGAGGACCCGCTGTCGGAGCTGCGCGAGACCGCCGGGAAGGAGCCGCTGGACGGCAACCGCGCGCTGCGGGTGGAGACCGATGCAGGCGGCAGTGCGCCGGCGATCCACTGGACCGCCGATGGCGCCCGCGTCGCGGTGCTGCTGCGCGCGATCGACAACAAGGACCGCTGGATCGCCACGGTCGACCTCAGCGATGCCGAGCTGCAGCCGCAACACCGCCTCACCGACGAGGCCTGGATCAACTGGAACTACAACGAGTTCGGCTGGACCCCCGACAACGCGTTGTGGCTGCTGTCGGAACAGTCCGGCTATTCGCACCTCTATCTACTGGGTGAGCGTGGGCTGGGCGGGCGCGGCGCTCCGCGCCAGCTGACCTCGGGCGACTGGGAAGTCTCCCAGCCGGTGCTCGGCGGCGACGGCCGCACGTTCTACTTCGTCTGCAACCGCGCGTGGCCCGGCGACTTCGAGGTGTGCTCGGTCGACCGCGACGGTGGCGCGGTGCGCGAGATCACCGTGCTGGACGGCGTGGAAAACTTCGCGCTGTCGCCGGACGGCTCCAGGCTGCTGGTGCGCCATTCCGACAGCTACCTGCCGCCGCAGCTGGCCGCGCTCACCGTCGGCGGCGAGGGCCCGACCGCGCTCACCGACACCCGCACGCCGGAGTTCAAGGCGCGCAGCTGGGTGCAGCCCGAGTACGTGCAGGTGCCCTCCAGCCACGGTGCCGGCACCATCTGGGGCAAGTACTACGGCCCGCAGACGCTGGAGCCGGGCCGCGAGTATCCGATCGTGCTGTTCGTGCACGGCGCCGGTTACCTGCAGAACGTCAGCGACCGCTACCCGAACTATTTCCGCGAGCAGATGTTCCACAACCTGCTGGTGCAGGACGGCTACATCGTGCTCGACCTGGACTACCGAGCGTCCGAGGGCTATGGCCGCGACTGGCGCACCGACATCTACCGGCAGATGGGCCATCCGGAGCTGGAGGACTACCTCGACGGTCTGGCCTGGCTGGGCGAGCACAAGCAGGGCGACGTGAACCGCGCCGGCATCTACGGCGGTTCGTATGGTGGCTTCATGGCGTTCATGGCGCTGTTCCGCGAGCCGGGCACGTTCAAGGCCGGCGCGGCGCTGCGCCCGGTCACCGACTGGTCGCAGTACAACCACGAATACACCAGCAACATCCTCAACACGCCCGAGCTCGATCCGGAGGCGTACGCGAAGTCATCGCCGCTGGAATATGCCGACGGGCTGGAGGACCCCCTGCTGATCGCCCACGGCATGATCGACGACAACGTGTTCTACAAGGACTCGGTGATGCTGGCGCAGAAGCTCATCGAGCTGCGCAAGGACGACTGGGAGCTGGCCAGCTACCCGATGGAGCGCCACGGTTTCGTGCACCCCGACAGCTGGTACGACGAGTACCGGCGGATCTACGAGTTGTTCGAGAAGACCCTGAAATAGCCCGCCCTTTGTAGGAGCGGGCCATGCCCGCGATGCCTTTGGCACGGATGCAGCAAGGTCAGAGGCGATCGCGCCCATGGGGCGCTCCTACACCGGCCCACAAAAAAGCCCCGCATGCGGGGCTTTTTTGTTGCGACATACCGCCGGCGAATTGGCTACCAGACCACCTCGGCCATCGAGCAGTTCAGGCCCGAGCCGATCCCGAGCAGCGCGACGCGGTCGCCCTTCTTCAGGCGGCCCATCTCGCGCAGCTTGCTCAGCACGATCGGCACCGAGGCCGGGCCGATGTTGCCGTGCTCGTTGAAGATCGTCAGCACCTTCTTCGGGTCGATCCCGAAGGCCTTGATGAAAGCCTGGGTGTGGACCTGGCTGACCTGGTGGATGACGAATTCATCGAGCTCTTCGGCAACCCAGCCGAGCGCGCCCTTGGCCGCGATCCAGGTGCGCTGGGCGAGCTTCAGGCCCTCGATCAGCAGCTGCCGGGTATCGGTGACCATGCGGTCCAGGTT
>JAHWKC010000360.1 GCA_019348095.1 Pseudomonadota bacterium
CACCCAGTTGCCATGACGTCGCCGTGTTCGCGGCGACCTGCTTGCCCGCCTCCCAGATGGCCTTCGAGCCGCGCTCGATCCTGTGCACCTGTCGCAAGAAGGTCTCGAGCAGGACGACCGCGACCACGCTGACGACCAGGCCCAGCGCCAGCGCGATCCACCCCAGCGTCGTGTCACGCATGGGCCGTCCCCTCCCCCGTCGCCCGCGCAGCAGTCGCGGCGACCACGATTCGGGTGGCTGTCGCGTTGGTTGCGCTGACATCCCACAGTGGCTGCGTGTTGTCGCGCGCCTCGATCAGCGCCGCCAGGATGTCCTCGGCGCGTTCGAACTCGGCCTGGCTGGGGGCGTAGATATCGTTGGCGATGTCGATCTGTCCGGGGTGCAGCACCCACTTGCCGTCGAACCCGAGCGCGGCGCTGCGGCCGGCGACGCGACGGAAGCCGTCGACGTCCTTGATCTGCAGGTAGGGGCCGTCGATCGCCTGCACGTCGTGCATCCGCGCGGCCATCAGGATGCTCATGAGGATGTGGTGGTAGGCGTCGCCGACGTCGTAGCCGGGCGGCTGCTCGCCGACGACGAGCCGGCCTTCGACCCGCGTCCGCTGCTGCCGGGCGGCGTGGAGGTGGTGCGCTGCGCCGAGTACCGCTACGGCGCGCGCCGGGCGACGGCGTGGCGACGCGGCCGGGTGCTGCTCGCCGGTGACGCGGCGCACACGATGCCGCCGTTCGCCGGGCAGGGCCTCGGGGCAGGCGTGCGTGACGCATGGGCGCTGGGAGCGCTGCTCGCTCGCGGGGACGTGGACCGCTACGAGCCGCTGCGCTCGCCGCACGCACGCGCGATGACGCGCCTGTCGCTCTTCCTGGGGGCCGTGCTCGAGACCGGCTCGGTGCCGGGAGCTGCCGCCCGAGACGTCCTGCTGAGGAAGGCCTTCCGCGCACCGGTGCTGGGTCCCTGGCTGACCCGAGGCGGACCCCGCTCGACAGCGAGCGGCGTCCTCGACCTCTGAGCCGTGCGGCGCCCGCCAGCCGCTGGATCCGCGGGCAGGTGACGCTCGTGGCCCGGGGGGGACACACGTGGTGCCGGTCGCATTGGCACTCGCGACCGGGCGGACACACGTGATGCCGATCGCGCTCGCGCTCGTCACGATCGGGCTGCTGAGCTCGCTCGCACACCTCGGCAAGCCGCAGCGCGCGTGGCGTGCGTTTTCGCAGTGGCGCACCTCGTGGCTCTCGCGCGAGGGTGTGTTCGCGGTGGCGACGTACGTGCCCGCGTTCGCGCTCGCGGCCGCCCTGCTGTCGGTGGCTCCGGCCGCCCTGGCCGCGACCGACACGTCCGACATGGCGGTGTCGATCGAAATCCAGAACGCCTGCGAGATCACTGCCAACCCGCTGGACTTCGGTGTCCAGACCGGCGTGGACGCCGCCATCGACGACGCCACCACGGTCGAGCTGGACTGCTCGGCGATCGACAGCGACGTCGCGATCAGCTTTGACGTCGGCGCCGGCAGCGCCGCCACGTTCGCCAGCCGCAAGATGACCAACGCCAACGGCGACACCATCGACTACAGCCTGTTCGTCGACAGCGCCCGCACCAGCCCGCTCGGCGACGGCATCGATGGCGCGGCACTGGTCACCGATCGCGACGGCAATTCCGGCAGCACCGGCACGGTGCAGACCTTCGACGTGTATGGCCGCGTGTTCGCCAGCCAGGGTCCGAAGCCGGTCGGCAGCTACACCGACACCGTCGTCGCCACTGTCGAATTCTGATGCACCCGCACCGCCGCCTCGTGGCGGCGGTCGTGACTGCGCTGGTTTTCGCGAGCACCGCGTTCGCGACCGGTGCAGCGCACGCCCGCGGCCAACTGCAGACCCGCCAGACCGGCATCGACCTGCCGGCGGGCACGCGTGCGGCCCGGCTGGTGCTGGCCAACACCGGTGATGCGCCGATCCTGGCGCAGATCCGGGTCTACGCGTGGCATCAGGATGGCAGCGACGACCAGCTCGAGCGCAGCGACGCGCTGGTCGCGAGCCCGCCGATCGTGGAGATCGCGCCGGGCGGCGAGCAACTGGTGCGGCTGGTCCGGCCCAGCGCCGCGGCAGTGCCGCGGGAGCGGGCCTACCGGGTGGTGGTCGACGAGCTGCCGGGCGATCCGGTCGCCGGCGAAGGCAGCGCGGTCACCGTACGCATGCGCTACCTGCTGCCGGCGTTCGTGCGTGCGGCCGATGCCACGCCCGCACAGCTGCACTGCGAGCTCGATCGACAGGGCGAGCAGCCGGCGCTGGCCTGCCGCAACAGCGGCGGCCGCGCGGCCCGGCTGGGCGCGACCCGCTTGATCGGTCGCGGCGGCCGGGAGCTGGAAGTGACCCCGGGGTTGCTCGGCTACGTGCTGGCCGGCAGCGCGCGGCGGTTTTCGCTGGACGCGGCCGGGCTGGCGGCGCTGGACGCTCCGACCAAGCTCGAGGTGAGCCTGAATGGGCAACCGGCGGCGATCGATCTCGCCCTGCGTCGTTAGGCCGACCGTCTTGGCCCTGGCGCTGACCGCCGTGCTCGGTACGCTCGCCGCGCCGGCCCCGGCCCGCGCCGCCGACCGCAACTCGTCGCGCGCGGTCACCTACCTCGCAAAGGCCCAGAACACGGACGGTGGCTTCGGCGCCGACCCCCGCCGCAGCTCGAGCCAGCTGCACACGAGCTGGGCCGTGATCGGGCTGGCCGCCGGCGGGCGCAACCCCAACCGCGTGCGCCGCAACGGCCGCTCGCCGGTCGACTACATCGTGCGCGGCA
>JAHWKC010000361.1 GCA_019348095.1 Pseudomonadota bacterium
GGCGGTGTCGAGGGCGAGGACGATCACGGGGTGGCGGGCGGGGACTGTCGCTCGCGCACGACGACGAGGCGCCGGTCTCCGCCGCGATGCTCGAGGCGCACCTGCGCGACGACGCGCTCGGGATCGAGGCCCACGGGCGCTCCCACCTCCGGCCACTCGACGAACGCGACCCGGTCCGGGGCGAGCTCGTCGGCCAGCAGCGCCGGGTCCTCGTCGGCGAGATCGCCCAGCCGGTAGAGGTCCAGATGCGAGACCGGAACGTCGCCTTCGTACCGGCGGGCGATGGTGAACGTGGGGCTCGTCACCGCGCCGGCGACGCCCAGCGCGCGGCAGGCGCCGCGCACGAACGTCGTCTTGCCGGCGCCGAGCTCGCCGGATACGAGGACGACGTCTCCGGGACGCAGGCGCTCGGCGAGATCGGCGACCGCGCCTCGCTGCCGGCGAGGCGGTTCAGCGCATGGTGGAGCGAACTTTGCCCGAGGAAGATCACGCCATCCGCCCGGCTGGTGGTCATGGCAGCAGACAGATCGTCGAAGCTGGTCGGGGCGAAATGGCTGACCAACAGGTCGCAGCCGCGCTCGCGCAAGATGGTGTACTGCCCCTCCTTCTCCACGCCCTCGGCGACCACCGTGATGCCGAGTGAATGCGCCATGGCGATGATCGCGGTGGTCAGGGCCAGGTCGTCGGGGTCGCGCAGGATGTCGGCGATGAAACTGCGGTCGATCTTGACTCCATCCACCGGCACCCGGCGCAGGTGGCTCAGGCCGGAGAAGCCGGTGCCAAAGTCGTCCAGCCAGACCTTGACCCCGGTGCTGCGCAGGCGCGACAGCAGGCTGCTGGCCAGGGCTTCGTCGCCGATCACCGCGGTCTCGGTGAGCTCCAGGTGCAACCGCTGCGGGTCGAGCCCGCTGTCGTGGAGGCAGCCAGCCACTACCTCGGGCAGCGTGCCGCTGCGCAACTGCCGCGGGGAGACATTGACCGCGAGGAACAGCGGCTCGGCACTTTCGCGCGCCTGCTGCCACAGCACCGCATCGTTGCAGGCGCTGCGCAGCACCTGCGGGCCCAGCGTCTCGATCAGCCCGCTCTGCTCGGCCACGTCGATGAACACCGACGGCGAGATCATCCCCTGCTCCGGATGCTTCCAGCGCAGCAGCGCCTCGGCGCCGATCATCAGGCCATCGGCCAACCGGTAGACCGGCTGGTACGCCAGGCTGAGTTCGCCGCGGTCCCAGGCGCCGCGCAGTTCGTGCTCCAGGTTGACCCGGCGCTCGACCGCCTGGTCCATCGCGCGGCTGTAGAAGCGGAAGCAGTTCTTGCCGGCGACCTTGGCCTGGTACATCGCGATGTCGCCGTTTTTCATCAGCGGCGTGGCGCCAACCGCGTCCTCGGGGAACAGGGTGATGCCGATCGAGGTACCCAGGAACACCTGCCGGTCACGCAAGGTGATCGGCTGGCCGAGTTCGGCCACCAGGATCTCGGCCAGCCGGGTGGCAACTGCACGCACGTCGCCGCTGTCGGTCGCGCTGCCCTGGACCAGGATCACGAACTCGTCGCCGCCGAAACGCGCCAGCAGTGCGCCCTCGCCACCATAGCGCTCCACCGCTTCGCGGATGCGGCTGGCGAACAGCAACAGCACCTCGTCGCCGGCGTCGTGGCCGAGGGTGTCGTTGACCCGCTTGAAGTCGTCGATGTCGGCAAACAGCAAGCCCAGTTGCCGGCCCGCGCCATGCAACTGCAGCAGTCTTCGGTCGAGTGCCTCGCGGAACGCGAGCCGGTTGGCCAGGCCGGTGAGTGCGTCGGTGTAGGCCATCCGGCGGATGTCGCGATCGTGCCGGGCGACGCTCTGGCTCATGCGGTCGAACGCGCGGGTGAGGTCGCCGACCTCGTCGTCGCGGTCGTTGGACGGCGGGCGGGTGTCGAACTGCCCGGCTTCGATCGCCCGCGCCGAATCGACCAGGTCGCGGATCGGCCGCACCAGCCAACGCTGCGTCAGCCACAGCATCAGCGCGCCGAACGCCAGCAACCCGCCGCTGAGCAGCCCGACCCCCCACAAGTGGCGCCGGCCAAGCTCGTCCAGCCGGTGGCGCAGGTCGGCCACGGCCTGGTCCTGGAACCCGCGCGCGCTCTCCAGGTCCAGGCCCAGGCGAACCCCGCCAATGCGTTGGCTGCCAATCATGATCGGCGACGCCACGTCCATCAGCGGGCCCTCGCCAGGCGTATCGTCGAATTGCGTGTGCATCGTCCGAGCCGCGATCGCGCCGGGTGCCAACGCGTCGTCCATCGGCTGGCCATAGCGGGCGATCTCCTCGCTGCCGTCGTGGACGATGTTTCCATCGGCGTCGAACACGATCACGTAGCGCGTGCCGGGCTGGCGCAGCGCGGCGCGGCTGAGCACGCCGATGGTATCGAGGTCGAAGTAGTAGAGCGGATTGGCCAGCGCTTCGGTCAGCTGACCGACCGTGCCCTCGCCGCGCCGGCGCAGCCGCACCCGGTCCCGTCCCGACGGCGTGACCATCGAGGAGGTGGCCCGGCGGGCCAACGTGTCGGTGGCCACGGTGAGCCGGGCGCTGCGAGGCCTGCCGAACGTGGCACCGTCGACGCGGTCGCGCGTCGAGCAGGTCGCTCGCGAGCTGAGCTACCAGGTCGACACGTACGCGTCGCGCCTGGCCACCGGACGCAGCGACACGGTGGGCCTCGCCGTCCCGAACATCAACAGCTGGTACTTCGCCCAGGTCGCCGCCGGCGTGGAGGCCGTGCTGGCCGACGCCGGCATGGACG
>JAHWKC010000362.1 GCA_019348095.1 Pseudomonadota bacterium
AACCTCGAAATCCTGCGCCGCGCGCGATGGTTTCAATTGTAACCGGACGGGTCGGACGGGTCGGCGACCTGCGGGGACTCGGGACTCCGAAGAGCGTACCGCTGTCTGCGAAGCACGCGAAGCCGCAAAACGGAAAATCCCTGGCTTTCCTTTTGCGCACTTTGGGTCGTTTGCGGACCGGCTCTTGATCCTGCGAGTCCGAGTCCCGAGTCCCGGCTTGTGCGCCGGCGCAAACTGATCGACCGGCCGCACAACAAAAAACCCGCCGATCGGCGGGTTTCTTGTTCGGGTATGGCAGCCCCGGATGGATTCGAACCACCGAATGCCTGAGTCAGAGTCAGGTGCCTTACCGCTTGGCGACGGGGCTATGAAGCGTGAGTCTACCGCAACAACGAGCAGCTTCGAAAATTAGCGCTTCGAGAACTGGGTCGCACGGCGCGCCTTGTGCAGGCCGACCTTCTTGCGCTCGACTTCGCGCGCATCGCGGGTCATGAAACCGGCCTTGCGCAGCTCGCCCTTGAGCGACTCGTCGTACTCGACCAGCGCACGCGAGATGCCCAGGCGGATCGCACCGGCCTGACCGGTGGTGCCGCCGCCGGCGACGGTGACGTTGACATCGAACTTGTCGGTCGACTGGGTCAGCTCCAGCGGCTGGCGCACGATCATGCGCGCGGTCTCGCGGCCGAAGAACTCCTCGATCGAACGCTGGTTGATGGTGATCTTGCCCTCGCCCTTGCGCAGGAACACGCGGGCGGTGGAGGACTTGCGGCGGCCGGTGCCGTAATTCTGCTGGAGTGCCATGATTTCTACCTTTGGAAGTCCGCACATGATGCGCGGGCTCTTGCGAGGAACTCGCGTTAAATATCCAGGACCTGCGGCTGCTGGGCGGCATGCGGATGCTCGGCGCCCTTGTAGACCTTGAGCTTGCGGTACATGGCACGGCCAAGCGGGTTCTTCGGCAGCATGCCTTTCACGGCGGTCTCGATGACGCGCTCGGGGTGGCGCTCGAGCGCCTGGCCGAGGGTCTCGGTCTTGAGGTTGCCGATGTAGCCGGTGAACCGGTGATACAGCTTGTCGGTCAGCTTCTTGCCGGTGACGACAATCTTCTCGGCGTTGATCACGACCAGATAGTCGCCGGTATCGACATGCGGGGTGTACACCGGCTTGTGCTTGCCGCGCAGGCGGTGGGCGAGCTCGGCGGACAGACGACCGAGCGTCTTGCCGGTCGCATCGACGACATACCAGTCACGCTGGACGGTCTCGTTCTTGGCAGTGAAAGTCTTCATGACTGGTCTTCTATAGGTGCGTGGTCGGGCTGATTTCGGCGCGCCCCAATCAAGGACGTCTGGCCGGAATTTTGCCGCGCGTTGTGATTCGTGGAACGAAAGAGGCGGAATGATAGCGGCCTTCCGGCGGCGCCGCAAGCCGGCCGACAGTCGCCGCGGCAACGCGTGCTAGCATCGCCGGCCATGTCCCCCGCCGCCCGCGCGCCCCGACCGCCGCTCCAGCAGGCGCCGCTTCAACGGGCAGCCGATCCGCTGGTGGCGCTGGCCGACCGCTGCGTTCAATGCGGGCTGTGCCTGCCGGCCTGTCCGACCTACGGCAGCGATCGGGTCGAAGCGGAGTCTCCGCGTGGCCGCATCGCGCTGGCACGTGCCTGGGCCCTGCAAACGATCGAGCCCACCCCGACCGGCGAAGCCCATCTAGACCATTGCCTGGGGTGCGGCAACTGCGAAACCGTGTGCCCGGCCGGCGTGCAGTATGACGAGCTGCTGGTCGCCGCGCGAGCGCGCCAACGTGAACGCCGCGCCCCCGCCTGGCGCCAGCGCTGGGGCGAAGCGCTCGCCGCGCGCCCCCGCCGGCTTCACATGCTGCTGGCACTTTATCGCCACCTGTATCGCTGGCTGCCGGCGCAGCTGCGGCCATTGCCCAGACCACCAACCTTCAGCAATACCGCGCCGGTTCCCCCCCCGGTGCCGCACGGCGCCACCGTGGCGTTGTTCATCGGCTGCGTAGCGGGCCCGTACGAAGCCGGCCTGCGCGCTGCAGTGGTCCGGCTGTGCGCCGCGCTCGGCATCGACACCATCGCGCCGCCCCGCCAGACCTGCTGCGGCAGCCTGCATGCCCATGCCGGCGATCTCGACCAGGCCGATCGACTGGCGACCACCAACCGTGCCGCGTTCGCCGGCGCCACGACCGTGCTCACGCTGGCCAGCGGCTGCCACCAATCGGTGGCCCGGGCGCTCGACGGCGAAACCGCCGTAGTCGATGCGCTCGGCTTCCTCGACCAGCACTCCGCGCGCCTGCGCTTCAACGCCCGCCAAGAGCGCGTCGCGCTGCATCTACCGTGCACCCAACGCAACGCGGTCAAGTCGGTACCCGCGCTGCGCCGGCTGCTGGCGCAGGTGCCCGACCTGCAGGTGGTCGAACTCGACGCCGGCTACGGCTGTTGCGGCGCGGCCGGCCTCAACATGTTCACCGAACCCGAGCGCGCCGCCGGCTACCGGCAACCGCTGCTGGATCAATTCGCCGCCAGCGGCGCGACCGCCGTCGCGCTCGCCCAGACCGTGCAGCGCGACCGGCTGCGCCACTCGCTCGACGCCGCCGAGGCGGAGCGCCGGCGCTGGGCGCGTGAGCTGCACGACGAGACGCTGCAGGGGCTCGGGGCGCTGCGCGTCATCCTCTCGTCGGCCGTGCGCCGCGCGGAGCAGGACGACCTCGCGGAGTCGCTGCGCGAGGGCCGCGGCGTCG
>JAHWKC010000363.1 GCA_019348095.1 Pseudomonadota bacterium
TGGTCCTGGTCGTCGACCACCACGGCGTAGGCCCGGGTGCGTTGGTCGCCTTGCTCCTCGTCGCCGGGCTGGGCCCAGGCCCGCACCGCCACCTGCACGCCCTCGGCATGCGCCGCCCAGCCCGCCACCAGGGCGTCCACCGCGTCATGGTCGGGGGGGCCGGGGAACACCACGTCACCCTCGCCCAGGCCCACCAGCGTCAGCGGTTGAGGTGGGCCGCCACCACCTTTCCCAGGCGGAAGCCCCACGCCACCCACACCGGCGCCGCCGCCGCCATCAGTCGGCGGTGGTAGGCGGGCCACTGGCCGCCGGCCGCCACCGCCTCGAGCAGCAAGCCGGACTTGGCAAACGCCGAGAAGGGCAGGACCTCGCGTGCGAGGAGGGTGAGGGCCAGGCCCCACACCTGCCCGGGGTCGGCCTCAGGGGCGGTGACCAGGCACCACACCCGCTGGCGCTCGCCGCCGGGGCCGTGGCGCCAGGCGGTGACCAGGGCCTTGGCCTCGGCCTCGCGGCGGCAGTACCGCACCAGGAACTTCTCCACCGGGTCGCCCGCCGGGGACGCCGGCTCGAAACGCCACCGGGCGGCCAGCTCGGCTCGCTCCAGGGGGTCGATGACCCTGGCCTCGGCCAGGTCGTGGGGCTCGCCCACCCAGCGCAGGCCCCGCACCAGCAGGTGCTTCTCCTCGGGAGTGATGGGCAGGCCGTGCAGGACGGCATCGCCCGCCGCTGCCTGCACCACCCACTCCCATTCTGCAGCACCGGCAAACTTGCCGAAGTGCGCGCGCTGCTCGTCGGTCATCCGGTCGGCCATCTCGAAGGGCAGCCTTCGGAGGCGCGCCGAGGTGTTGTCGATCCACAGGTAGTCCTCTTCGTCGTCCAGGCTCATGGCTTCGCTCCGCACTCGCTGCTGTCAGACAGGACGGGGGGAATCGGCACAGCCGGCAACGGGGGCGGCACGGGTTGCTCGTCGTCGCCGAGACGGAGAACCCGGCCACCGCGGTCGGTGTGCAGCGGCTGGCCGCCAGGGCCCTTCCAGGTCCAGTAGCCGTCCACCCCGGCGGGGCCGTCCTCCCTGGTCCACACCGGCCGGCCGGCGCCGGATGGAGCAGCCGGCTCCTCCGGGTTGTGGTACACGCCCCGCTGGCCCGGCTCGGGGTGGGCGGAGATCACCCGGGCGTCCCGGTCGACCACCACCTTGATGCGCAGGCCGTCGGCGTGACCCACGTAGCTGAAGTTGGTGTTGCCGTTGGGGAAGTCCTTGCGACGCCAGTCGTCGACCGGGTTCTGGGCGGCGGTGTCGACAGCGTCGAGGATGCGTTGGTCCGACCAGGCCTCGGGGAACTCGTGCTTGCCGGGACGGCCCGTTCTCGCCCGGTGGCCGCCCTTGCCCTTGCCCTCGCCCCCGAGGATGTGGCGGTCGGAGCGGTCGTCGCGGAAGATCCGGTCGTAGGCCGGGGCGTCGTCGAAGCGCTCGATGAGCCGGCGGTTCTCCTCGGGACTGCGCTTGACCGCCGTTCTGACGTCCCTGCTGGCCCGGCCGGTCCCTTGGTGCTTGCGCCCTCGGAGGACGCGCAGGGCGACCTTGCCGGCGCCGGCGCCCAACAACACGTTGCCGGCGATGCGCCCCAGCGCCCGGGCGGGGTTGCCCGCCGCCCAGTCGTCCCAGGCGACGAGGTCCTTGCCCGTCTCGGCCCAGGTGTCGGCGAAGGTGTCCCAGTCGAAGACGTTGAGGTGGTCGACGGCGTTGTCCCAGGCGTCGCTGACGAAGCCGCCGGGGTCGTCGAGCACCGCCCCGACGATCTCGACCACGGCCCCGCCGGTGCTGGCCCACAGCCCGCCGGCGAAGCCGGACAGCCCTGCCCACAGCCGGCTCCAGAAGCCGGGCTCGTCGGGAGCGCCCTGCTCGGCGGCGGCCAGGGCGGCGGCGGTGGCCGCCGCCTCGTGGTCGACGGCGGCGGTGGCGGCGTCGAGGGTGGAGATGGCCCGCTGGCGCCACTCGGCGCCGGGGTCGACCAGGCCGGGGGCCACGAGGTCGAGCGCATCGGCCACCATCGCCGGGTCGGTGCTGGAGGCCAGCCGGGCCGCCTCGGCGTCGTGAACCGCCCACGCCCGTTCCCAGCCGGCGGTGGCGGCCTCGGCCTCTTGCCACCACTGGAGCGCACGCTGCGCCTCGGCCTGGGCGTCGCTCACCACGCCGGCGTAGCGCCGCAGCGCCACCGTGGCGTCGGCGAAGGCCTCGCCGGCGACGGCGTAGCGCTCGGGCTGGTCGCCGAGGGTGGCCCGGAAGGCCTCGGCCGCCGGTCCCCGCCAGCCGCCGTCGTCGAGGTCGACCAGGCGGGCGGCGGCCTCGGAGAGCCCCTCGCCCAGCGCCGCCAGGCGGGCGGCCAGGGCCTCGACCTCGTCGGGGTCGCCGGGGATCAGCTCCCGGCCCGAGGCGGCGGTGGCCAGCGTGGCGCTCATGGCCCGAACGCCGCCGCGGCGGACTCGTCGACTTCGACGTAGCGAGGATCACCAGGTCGAGCAGGTCGCCGGGCCAGTGGTCGAGGGTGCCGTCGGGCATGAGCAGCACCTTCTGGGACGCCAGCCCCTGCACGAACCCGGGGGGAGAACCCACTCGTGTCGCCCTCCACGAAGTCGTCGTCATCCATCTGCTCAGCCGCCCCCCGGCCCTTCCCACAGCACCACCCCGGTGTCGAGCAGGCGCCGCAGGTGCTCGGGCAGGTCCTCGCTCGGAGCCGCCA
>JAHWKC010000364.1 GCA_019348095.1 Pseudomonadota bacterium
TCCTCGGCCGGTACGCCGCCACGCTGATCGCCAGGATCCCCGGCTACCCCTCCAGGGGTGTGCCGTACCTGGCGCTCAGCTTCGTCTGGCTGGTCATGCTCACCGGGCTCGTGCCGTGGCTGCTCGCCCGCTACCGCCGGGACGTGCCGGACGCGTTCTCGATGGGCCCCAAGGACCGCGGCAGCGTGACGGTCGGGCTGGTGGTGGCGGTGCCGTTGCTGATCGGCCACCTGCTGCCGGTGGTGTTCACGGGCGACTTCGGGGCCCTGCTGCTCTCGCTGGTCGGGCGGTTCAACGCCGAGCAACCGGTCCTGGCCGAGTACCAGTTCACCATCCTGTCCGCGTACGTGATCATCGCCCTGCCCGTGCTGGCGGTCGGCTCGTGGCTGTTCGCGTCGTTCATCGCCGTCCGGGCCCGCGACGCGTTCCGGTCACCGGACGCCGACCTGACCGAGCTGGTGCGCACCTTCGGCATGGGCGGGGTCGGCGCGTCGCTGCTGCTGGGCCTGCTCAACGCGCTGCGTAGTCCGGGCTTCTTCGCCGACGCGCTGCTGGTCAGCGTCGTGCTGCTGGCGATCGTCCTGCTCACCGACCAGTACGTGCCGGCGCGGGTCACGACCCGCCGGGCGGCCATGGTCGGCCCGATGGTCGCCGTACTGGTGATGTACGTGCTGGCCTTCGGGGGCCTGTTCGGCGGCGGCGCGGACGAGGGCGAGGTGAAGCGCCTGCGTGAGGAGAACGCCCGGCTGAGGGGCGACCTCGTGCGCGGGGAGGCCGACCGGCGACGGGCCGCGGAGCTGGACGCGCTGCTCGCGCGAGCGGCCGCGTTCAAGCACGGCGCGCCCGACCACGACGGCAGTGGATCGGCATTGAAGGGCAAGTCCATTGCGCTGGTGTTCTTCAATCCTTCGATGCGCACCCGCACCAGCTTCGAGGTCGGCGCGTTCCAGCTCGGCGGCCACGCGGTGGTGCTGCAACCGGGCAAGGACGCGTGGCCGATCGAGTTCGACCTGGGCAGCGTGATGGACGGCGACACCGAAGAGCACATCGCCGAAGTCGCACGCGTGCTCGGCCGCTACGTGGATCTGATCGGCGTGCGGGCGTTTCCCAAGTTCGTCGACTGGTCGGTCGACCGCCAGGACCGGGTCCTGCGCAGCTTCGCGAAGTATTCGCCGGTACCGGTGATCAACATGGAGACGATCACCCACCCGTGCCAGGAGCTGGCACACGCGCTGGCGTTGCGGGAGCACTTCGGCACCGATGATCTTGCTGGCAGGAAGTTCGTGCTGACCTGGACCTACCACCCCAGGCCGCTCAACACCGCGGTCGCCAATTCGGCGCTGACGATCGCCACGCGCCTCGGCATGGACGTGACCCTGCTGTGCCCCACGCCCGAATACGTGCTCGACGAGCGCTACATGGGCTGGGCCGAGCAGAACGTGGCCGAGAGCGGCGGCTCGCTCGTGGTCAGCCACGACATCCACAGCGCCTACCGTGGCGCCGACGTGGTCTACGCCAAAAGCTGGGGCGCGCTGCCGTACTTCGGCAACTTCGCGCCGGAACAATCCATCCGCGACCGCTACCGGCACTTCATCGTCGACGAAGCCAAGATGGCGCTGACCCGTGATGCCGTCTTCAGCCACTGCCTGCCGCTGCGCCGCAACGTCAAGGCGACCGATGCGGTGATGGATTCCCCGCGCTGCATCGCGATCGACGAGGCCGAGAACCGGCTGCACGTGCAGAAGGCGGTGATGGTGGCGCTTGCTGCGCAAGCCGCGGGACCGGGGACCGGGGACCGGGGACCCGGTTAAAAGAACGGCATCAGGTCACGCAATTGCTCGTCCAATTCTGCCTTCACTTATGTTCGGAGCTTCCATGTCGCCGCAAATCGCTTCTTCGGGTCCCGGGTCCCCGGTCCCCGGTCCCGGCAACAACAACATCGTCCTCGCCTTCTCTGGCGGCCTCGACACCAGCTTCTGCGTGCCGTACCTGCAGGAGCGCGGCTGGGACGTGCACACCGTGTTCGCCGACACCGGCGGGGTCGATGCCGACGAACGCGCCTTCATCGAGCAGCGCGCCGCCGAACTGGGGGTGAGCTCGCATGTGACCGTCGACGGCGGTCCGGCGCTATGGGAGAGCTTCGTCAAGCCGTTCGTATGGGCGGGCGAGGGCTACCAGAACCACTACCCGCTGCTGGTGTCGGATCGTTACCTGATCGTCGAGGCGGCGCTGCAACGCTGCGCGGAGCTCGGCACGAGGGCCATCGCGCATGGCTGCACCGGCATGGGCAACGACCAGGTGCGGTTCGACCTGACGGTGAAGGCGCTGGGCGACTACCAGATCCTCGCGCCGATCCGCGAAATCCAGAAGCAGCACAGCCAGGTCCGCGCCTACGAGCAGCAATACCTGGAGGCGCGCGGCTTCGGCGTTCGCGCCAAGCAGCTGCTCGAAGAGAATGGCTTCAAGGTCGAAGAGCATATCCTCGGCTCGCGCGCGCAAGTGGACGCGTTCAAGGCGGAGCAGAATGTGCAAACGACGCCCCAGGTTTTTATCGGCGGCGAGCGGATCGGCGGCAGCGACGACCTGGAACGCTATCTCATGGAAAGCTGAAGCATCGGCCGGTCAGGGCTGCGGCGGGCCGGCACCGGGTAAGGGATCGTTCTCCGCTGCGCGGGCCTTGAGGTCTGTTTCCCGCATCATCCCGACCATCGTCTCGTCGCCGATCCTG